>JAGBWH010000170.1 GCA_017629925.1 Clostridia bacterium | reverse complement strand
ACACATGACCGTTCACCCACGCGCCTTTTCGATACATGGCCATGCCGTTTCGTGTGAATTCAACGGGGGCGTATGTGGTATTTTGTGTACGCTCAAGGCTTCGGCTTTGCGTATCTGCTTCGCCATGCGCTTTGATTTTTAAGGCATCAAACGGGTAGAGTAGCGACAGCATGAGCGCCACCAAAAGCGTGGCGGTCACGACTTTTAGAATACTTTTCTTTTTCACATGATTCCTCCTTTTCTTTTGTTGGTCTTATCATAACATGCCAGCCACAGGTAATGCAAACCACAATTCTTGGCAATGCTGCCATGTCCACCCAAATCCACACAAATCGCCAACATAATTCTACCAAATTCCATCAAAAAATGAAAAACCCCCATAAATTTTGCCATTTATGGGGGGATTTGCTATTCGGTTATGGGGGATATAAGGGGGCTTAATCGACCACAGCCCCATTTGCTACGAGTCTTGCGCGCAGCTCATTTGTGGGGACGTCACGGGTGGAGCAACCCAACTCATGCGCAAGGGCTGCAGCTTCGCCTGCGGCTTCTCCCAAATTGCAAACGGTGGGCATAATGCGGTAGGAGGCTTGGGCGTCATGGTCAGAGGAAATGCAGCGCCCTGCCACAAGCAGGTTGACCGCACCTTTGGGAATGAGGCAACGATAGGGAATATTATAATAGGTATGAGGGGCAAAGTAATAGTGAGAGGTGCCCGTGCCTTCGGGATTGTGAATATCAATGTCGTAGTTGCAGGTGGCTATGCCATCTTCAAATTTGCGACATTCCAGCAAATCGTCCTTGGTCAAGGTGTATTCGCCTTCGATCATGCGGCTTTCGCGCACACCGATCTGCATGGCGGTAGAGAGCAGTTGGCAGTTTTCGCAACCTTGTACTGCCTCTCTTAAGAAGATAAACATTTCCCATACTTGCTCTCTTGCGAGCATTTCCGCTTTGGAAATATCTTCCGCATCGGTGGGGTTGAGTTTGACCACGCGGGTGGTGTTAAAATGCAGTACGGTATCTGAGATGGTGGAAAATACCAACACGTTTTCACGAATGTTCTTGATTTTGCCTGCCGCTTGCCATTCTTTATAAAGGGCTTGCATTTGCGGACGAAAGGCGTTGAAACGAGGAATATCCACATCCCCCACACGGAAGCAAAGCGTCATAGGTTGGCAGAGATGGTCGCTGTCGCGTCCCAAATGGAAAGGGAAGCCTGCTTGTGTGGCAAGGTCTGCATCTCCGGTGCAGTCAATGAAACTTTCCGCTTCAAGGGTGGTGACACCGGATGCATTATATATAATTATGGAAGACAATTTTCCATTATCTGCATTTGCACCAATCACAGAGGTGTGGAACAGCACCTTCACACCCGCCTCGGTCACCATGCGATTGAGCACCACTTTCAGGTATTCTTCGGAAAAGGTGTTGTAGGGCTGGGTGGTGTATTTGGCATCCTCACCATGCACCTCTTTGGTCAGTTGTGCCACGCGATGGGTGATCTCTTCAAAAATACCTCTGGAAAGATATTTTCTTGTTTCCCCTTCTTTGGGATGAATGGGGGTGAAGTAAGGCATAAAGGGATTGACAAGTCCACGAGTTGCAGACCCGCCCAAAGAGTTGGACTCTTCCAGCAGCAACACCTCGCAACCGCCTCTTGCGGCTGCAATGGCTGCCGCCACGCCCGTAAATCCGCCACCGGCAACGATGACATCGTATTTTGTTTTCATATTCAGAGCCTCGCTTTATGTATGATTTGTGTATCTGCTTTAATAGAACAAAATAATTATATCATATAGATAAATGAATTACAATGCTATTCAAAAAGCTCAAAAATATTTGTATAGACTAAACAAACATTAAGAATTTTTCATAGCACAATGCATAAATGTTTGGGGGAGAATAGGCAAGAAAGCAGAGTGGCATTTTGGGGGAAAGCGAGGGGAAGGCGGGGCATGATGAGTAAATGAGGTAAAGGGAAGCGATGCGGAAAAAGTTAAAAAAATAGGTGTTTTTGGGGAATGTTGAGCCGTTTCGCACCTTCACACGACCATATCCAACCTTATGCAAGACGGGCAATGAAATTGTAAACATTTTGTAAACTCCGCCCAAACTGCCCCTCTAAATGTAAACATTTTGTAAACATTACAAGAGTTTTTCTGCCCTGAAAAAAATTCCAAAATTTTTTTATTATTTTTTTATAAAAAGTATTGACAAACTTGACATTTACTGTTATAATCGTAAATTGCATTACAATCGCCTTTTTATAATATTATATATACGCGTATGTCGCGCGTATCGCCTTGTTTGCAGCACAAGACGAAAAAGGCCTATTTCAAACGAATGGAGTGGTTCAATCTATGCTTAGTACCCGTAAGCTTGGCACGACAGAAAGACTGAGTTTTTCTAAAATCAACGAATCCCTGGATATGCCAAACCTAATCGAGGTGCAGAAGAAGTCCTATCGTTGGTTTTTAGACGAAGGTCTACCGGAAGTTCTGCGCGATGTTTCCCCTATCTACGATTATAGTGGCAACTATGTTGTGGAGTTTGTGAGTTACTCTCTTGATCCTAACCCCCGTTACAGCGTGGAGGAATGCAAGGAAAGAGACGCCACCTACGATGCCGCACTCAGAGTGGGTGTTCGACTGACCAACAAAGAAACAGGCGAATCCAAACAATCTGAAATTTACATGGGCAATTTCCCCCTCATGACCGAAAATGGCACGTTTGTCATTAACGGTGCAGAGCGTGTTATTGTCTCCCAAATCGTCCGTTCCCCTGGTATCTATTATGCCTCTACCATTGACAAAATGGGCAAGCATACTTACAGTGCAACGGTTATCCCTTATCGCGGTGCATGGCTCGAATATGAAACCGACGCCAATGACGTGTTCTATGTTAAAATCGACAAGAACCGCAAAGTGTCGATTACCACTCTCATCCGCGCGCTGGGCGTGGAGAGCGATGAAGCTATTTTGCAAATGTTTGGTGACGAGGAGATGCTCGTTGCTTCCATGGCAAAAGATGAGTCGGCAAAAAATGCGCTTGAAAACAACACCACCTTGGGTGATGAAGCGCTCAAAGAGATCTATAAAAAACTGCGTCCCGGCGAACCTCCCCTCGTGGAGAGCGCCTTGATGCTCATCAATAACCTGTTCTTTGATGCAAAACGTTATGACCTGGCTCCTGTTGGTCGTTATAAATACGACAAGAAGCTCAGCATTGCTCGCCGTATCGAAGGCACCACCCTCACTCGTCCTGTGTTCAGCGGTCTCACCGGTGAGATGCTCGCTGACGCAGGCACGTTTGTGACCAAAGCATTGGCGCATGACATTGAATGGGCCGCTGTCAATGAGGTGTATGTCAAAACCGAAAACGAGAGAGAAATCAAAGTGTTCTCCAACTTCACCGTATGGCCTGAAGCTGTTTTGGGTTATGATCTCAAAGACTGTGCCGTCAATGAAAAGGTAAGCCAACGTGTGCTCAGCGAAATCATTGAAGAAGCAGGCACGACCGATCCCGAAGTCATCAAGCCCCTCGTCCGTGCAAGACACGCTGACCTTGTCTGCAAGCACGTGACCAAAGAAGATATCTATGCTTCTATCAACTATCTGCTCGCCCTTACCCATGGTGTGGGCTCTGTGGATGATATTGACCACTTGGGCAACCGCCGTCTGCGTTGTGTTGGTGAATTGCTGCAAAACCAAATCCGCATCGGTATGTCCCGTATGGACAAGAATATCAAAGAACGTATGTCCGTTCACGATAGCGAGGATATGACACCTCAATCTCTTATCAACACTCGCCCTGTGGCAACTGTTATCAGAGAATTCTTCGGTTCTTCTCCTCTGTCTCAATTCATGGACCAAGGCAACCCTCTGGCAGAACTGACACACAAACGCCGTGTATCTGCTCTCGGCCCTGGTGGTTTGTCTCGTGACCGTGCCTCTTTCGACGTGCGTGACGTGCACTACACACACTATGGTAGACTTTGTCCTATCGAAACACCTGAAGGTCCTAACATCGGTTTGATTTCCTATCTTGCGACCTATGCTCGTATCTCTGATTATGGCTTCCTTGAAGCGCCCTATCGCAAGGTAGATAAAGAGACGGGTATTGTCACCGATGAGGTGGAATACATGACCGCTGATGTCGAAGATAACTATATCATCGCCCAAGCAAACGAGCCTTTGGATGAACAAGGCCGTTTCCTCAATCGCCGTGTTATTGCCCGCGATAGAACAGAAATTATCGAAGTGGACCGCGACATGATTGACTACATGGACGCTTCACCTAAAATGGTGGTGTCTGTGGCAACCGCTTGTATCCCCTTCCTTGAAAACGATGACAACTCTCGTGCACTCATGGGTTCAAACATGCAGAAGCAGGCAGTACCGCTGATGATGACTGACTCTCCTATCGTTGCAACGGGTATGGAACACAAAGCCGCAGTAGACTCTGGTGCGGTTGTGTGCGCCAAAGAAGCAGGTGTGGTTGAATCTGTTGATTCCGACCAAATCGTGGTTGTCACCGATGAAGGCAGACGTGATGCTTATCACCTCATCAAATTCAAACGTTCCAACCAAGGCACTTGTATCAACCAACGTCCCTTGGTGAAATACGGCGACCGTGTATTTGCCGGACAAGTTATCGCTGACGGCCCTGCTACCTCTAATGGTGAAATCTCTCTTGGTAAGAATGCTCTCATTGGCTTCATGACCTGGGAAGGTTACAACTACGAGGACGCTGTTCTGCTCAACGAGCGTTTGGTTCGTGATGACATTTACACCTCTATTCACATTGAAGAATATTCCATTGAAGCAAGAGACACCAAACTCGGCCCTCAAGAGATCACTCGCGAAGTGCCCAACGTAGGTGATGATGCGCTCAAAGATTTGGATGCTGAAGGTATCATCAAAATTGGTACAGAAGTTCGTTCTGGCGATATTCTGGTTGGTAAAGTAACACCTAAGGGTGAGACAGAACTGACCCCCGAAGAACGCCTGCTTCGCGCCATTTTCGGTGAGAAGGCAAGAGAAGTGCGCGACTCTTCTCTGAAACTGCCTCACGGTGAATCGGGTATCGTTGTGGACGTGAAAGTCTACGACCGCTCCAACTCCGATGACTTGGCGCCCGGCGTCAACAAAGTTGTGCGCGTCTATATTGCTCAAAAACGTAAAATCTCCGTGGGTGACAAGATGGCAGGTCGCCATGGTAACAAGGGTGTTGTATCCCGCATCCTGCCCCCCGAAGATATGCCTTTCTTGCCTGACGGTACTCCTCTGGATATCATGCTTAACCCCCTGGGCGTGCCTTCTCGTATGAACATTGGTCAGGTGCTTGAAGTTCACCTTGGTATCGCTTCTCGCTTCCTTGATCAAAAGATT
>JAGBWH010000169.1 GCA_017629925.1 Clostridia bacterium | reverse complement strand
GACTGTACCTCCCTCAGAGGTGTGGTATCTGCGAATAGTTATTCCGCCTATGATAGCATCGGCGAGCGGGCGTTTGCTGGCTGTACGGCTCTTGAATTTATCGTTTTCCCGACTTCGCTTCAAACTATCTCCGCAGACGCCTTTATCGGCACGCCCGCAATCGATATCTATTACGGCGGCGAGCGTATGGGAGATTATAATTACTACTTAGGCGAAGATGACCCTTCTCTGACGGGTAATGTATATCTGTACAGCAGACACGAGCTTGAGCCCGAAGCCTACAGAGAGGGCGACGATCTCTATTGGCATTTTGATGAAAACGGTATGCCCGCTCAGTGGCTCAATTTCCACGATGATGTCAGCGGCAAAACCTTCACCGTCACCTCCGCTGAGGCAAAATTGTCTGAGGCTTATTGGAACATTTTGGTCGCGGCAAAACAGGCAGGCATCTTAAATCAAGTGTTTGCAGAAGACAGCGACTTCTACCGTGCCGCCATGAATTCCGAAACATGGGAAGAAGCCAACGCCGCATTCGGGGAAATCTACGGCAATATGTTTGGCGAAATGGTCTTCTCGGACGGAAATGTCACCGTTTCCAACTCAACTGTCACAGGTGCTACCTTTGCATACCATTGCATCAACGACGTCATTTTCATCCATAATACCAACGGCCAATTTGAAAAGCTTTACATCAAAGACGGTGCTATCCACGAATTGGATTCCAAACCGGTGGAAGGCTATGAGTCCTGCAAAATCGACGTGACCTTTATTTACACGGTCAGCGAATAATTCTCTTTTAAGCAAAACAGCCATGCAGAGCATTCGCCCTGCATGGCTGTGTTTTTATGTTGTTTTGAAACTTTGTCAGACATCAAAAATCAATGATATGCGTGCCGTCTTTGCTGATATAATGGACTGTGACGCCTAAAGCTTGCATCCACTCTCTGGTCCTGACGGTGTCAAACGGGCCGCTGTCAAAGCCATCGCCCATATCGTTGTTCCAAAGCCACTCTGGCGCTGCCCACAAGCAAGCCTTGGGTTGAATATACTCGTAAAACGCGCGACTGACACCCTTTTGACCGTGGTGCGCCATTTGGGTATAGTCGGTTTGCAAAAGCGTGAGAGGGCATTCGTCTATGAGCCGCTGTTCGCCCTCCTTGCCCAAGTCACCTAAAATCAAAAAGCTTTTCTCCGCACTGGAAACATGAAACACCGCAGAACTGTTGTTGATGAAGTTGACCGTAATGGCAGGGTCAAAGACTCTAAGCACCCGAATACTGACACCGTCAAAGGTAAAGCATTCGCCTGGGGCTAATCGGTGGGTTTTGTCTGCCTGCGCTGGGCTCTCCATGAACGCCCACAAGGCTTTTTCGTCAGGTCGACGGGACTCCCGCATCTCCAACTCTTCCATTTTTGGAAAGCATTGATAGAGTTTATCTACCTTGATATGAGGGGCTTTTTTCGCCATCTCACAATATGCGCCGATATGATCGTGATGCGGATGCGTAAAAAACCAACCGTCCACATGACCGCCACATTGCTCGGAGAGCATTCTTGTGAGCTGCTCCCAGTCACCACAGCTACCGCCGTCTATCACCACCGTTTTGGTGGGCGTTTTCATCACACATCCCATCATTTGAGAGTGAGAGGAATTCCCCAAAAAGAAAAATTGATTGTCTGCCATGCCTATGCTCCATCTTTGATTTTCTCTATTATACCACACCCCCACGAGATTGTCAAATCTACCGCCGAAGTGGTCTCTTGTGCATTCAATATTGAATGCTAAAATAGTCAAGGTATCTCTTAAACTTATCTTGTGCCATAAGGCAGGTGTCGGTCAGATATCCGCGCTCTCGTGTCCATTCGGACAAGCCACGGTAGTAGAATATCTTGAGTTCTTCGTCAATGATAAACGGAACGATACCATGGCGCAAACATTCCTTAAACAATATCAATCTTCCCACACGTCCGTTTCCGTCTTGGAACGGGTGAATGCGCTCAAAGCGATAATGGAAATCGAGGATGTTTTCAAGCGTCTTTTCCTGCTTTGCATGATAGCTTGCCAGCAGAGATCTCATTTCACCGGCAACATTTTCGGGAAGCGTGGTATCTCCGCCCCCGACCTCGTTGGGAAGCTTTTTATAATCGCCAACCGAAAACCAAGCCTTTCGACTATCGGACGTACCGTTTTTCAAAACGCGATGCAGTTCCTTGATAAATCCCTCGCTCAAAACACTTGTCGCGTGTTCAATAATGAGATCAACACAGCGAAAGTGATTTGCGGTTTCCACGATATCGTCGATGTTCACGTTGCTACCTGTCGCGCCGATGGTATTGGTCTCAAAAATGTATCTCGTTTGGTCATGGGTGAGACGGCTACCTTCGATATGGTTGGAATTATAGGTCAGTTCAATTTGCACCTTGTGATAGATGCCTCCCGACAGGGACGTTTTCCTTTCTCTTTGCAGTATATCGAGCAACG
>JAGBWH010000168.1 GCA_017629925.1 Clostridia bacterium | reverse complement strand
GAAAAAGAAGACGAATAATAGCATGATGTCCTTAGCGGAGAATTTTACACTCCCCGCAAAGTGCGAGCATCGCATTTGACTAGTCAAACGTAAATGGGCTAAGCCCAAACCCATATTACAAGCAGAAAGAGATAACAAATCGTGTTCGTCGAAATGTTATCTCTTTTTCTGTTGTTATAAAGTGATATTCTTTGCTGACGCAAAGAGTGATATTGTCGCACAGCGACAGTGATATTGAAGCCTTACGGCTTCAGTGATATTCTTTGCTCGTGCAAAGAGTGATATTTCCCTTACGGGAAGTGATATTGCAAGGCAATGCCTTGCAGTGATATTCTATTCGCCCCATAACTTGCGGAGCAAATATCACTCGGCGAACGCCGAATATCACTGCGTAGCAATAGAACTCGCCGAAGGCGAATAGAACTGGCGTGATACTCCGCTTGGAGTATCACGCCATAAGCGCCGTGTCTTTGACACGATAAAAATAAGGAAGAGTGCAAAAAAACACTCTTCCTTTTTATATGGATAGATGGATAGATTTCTGAGTGATTTGCCCAAACTATATTTGCTCTCTTATACAATGGAAAAAAGGGGCAAAAGGTCAGAAAAAAGAGGGAAGGTATAGTCAGGGGAGACACCTTTTTCCTTGACTTCTTCTTTTAGCGCGCGGTCAAGGGCGAAGGTGGCATCTGTCCAACTACTAATCTCCACGAGCAAGTCATAGAGGGCAGCGTCATGGGGGGGATGGGGCAAAAGCACAGACGTTACCCCTGCCTGCCATGCCATATAGACATCATTTGTCATGCTGTCACCAACGCAAATGGCTTCATCGGGAGAAAACCCCTCCTCTTTTATGATAAAAAGCAGGGTATCTTTGTCAGGCTTGCGGCTGGTAACGGTGCGAACGGCGGTGGGAAGTGCGGCTTCATCTGCCACGTTAGCTGCACAATATACACGAGAAAACAAATGCGCTATGTCAAGCGACTTTAGCCTGCCATATCCGTTTTTGACGGTGGAGTTGGTGTAGCCAATGATTGTGACACCACTCTCATGCAGGCGAGATAGGGTTTCTTTGACACGGGGGAAAAGATGAAGCCTTTTTTGGCGTTCGGCGCGGTAGGCGTCAAACACAGGTGAAAGGGCGTTTTTTTGCTCCTCTTTTGGCATATCTCCAAAAAATCGGCTCACAGAGGGGAGCGCTAAGGTCGCATAGGGATGCTCCACATTGCCGTAGTATTGGTGAACCGCTCTATATTCATCAAACAAAAGTGAAAGGTCAGTTTTTATGTATGACGAAAGGGCGCTCGCCATGGCATAAAAAGACGGCACAAACACATCAATCCAGGGATAGAGGGTGTCGTCTAAGTCTGTGATAAGCACTTTTTTCATTTTGGTATTCCTTGTTTTTTTGTTTTGCGTTTCCTATATTTTACTCTCCTTTCTTCTGTTCGTCAAGACATTTTTTATTGACACTCACCCTGCATGTATGATATACTATAATTGCGAGGGTTTGTGCCTCTTTTTAGATACCCTCATCTCCAATTGTTTAATACATATAAAGGATAGATAAAATCATGTTCAAAGAAGCGCTAAAAGAGATACGCGAGGCTCAGCGTATCATTATCCATCGACATACCCATCCTGATGGGGATGCCATGGGTAGTCAAATTGGGCTAAAACACATTATAAAAGAAAATTTCCCCGAAAAAGAAGTCTATGTGGTGGGCGACTATGCCGGCCGCTATGATTTCATGGAAGACAGCCAAATGGACCAAGTGCCTGACTCACTCTATGAGGGTGCGCTTGCCATCATTTTGGATACTTCCGCACCTGCTCTGATCTCCGACAATCGCTACACCACCGCCTCGCGCACCCTTCGTTTTGATCATCACATTTTTGTGGAAAAAATCGCTGACGTGGAAGTCACAGATACCACTTTTGAAAGTTGCGCAGGGCTGATTGCCTGTTTTGCGCAAACGGAAGGCTTGAAGGTGAATTCCCTTGCGGCAAAATCACTTTACACAGGCATGATTACCGACTCGGGACGTTTTCGCTATGACGCCACCTCCCCCCGCACCTTTATGCTGGCATCATTTTTGCTGGAGCAAGAGTTTGCCCTCAGCGATATTTACACCAAACTGTATGCCGACGAATACGAATCCATTCGTCGTCGTGCGGAGTTTGTGTTGCGTATTCGCTTTACATCCAGCAAAGTGGCTTACGTCTACACCACCGCAGAGCAAGTCAAAGATATGGGCGTGGATACCTTCTCCATTTCTCGCGGAATGGTCAACACCATGTCGGATATTCGTGGGGTGCATATTTGGGTGAACTTCACGGAAACAGAAAGCGGCGTGCTGTGTGAAATCCGTTCCAACCGCTATAACATCAACCCCATTGCCACCAAATACGGTGGTGGCGGACATGCCAAGGCAAGCGGGGCAACCGTAAAAAACAGAGAAGAGGCCATGCAAATGCTCGAGGATCTCAATCAAATGGAGGAAAACGGCTGTGAATGAGCAACTTAAACGAGATATTTTAGAGAAAATCAAGTCATACCAGCGCATCGTGGTGTCTCGTCATCAACGTCCTGATGGCGATGCCGTGGGTTCCACCAAAGGTTTTGTGGAAATGCTGCGCCTCTCTTTTCCCGAAAAAGAGATTTTGCTCATCAATGACGATTATTGCGACTATATGCAATTTTTAGGTGGAGAAGACGAGCAAACCTCCGAGGAGTTTTATAGAGATGCTCTGCTCATTGTGTTGGATACGGGCAACAAAGAACGCGTCTCCAACAAACACCTGGAGCACGCCAAAGAGATTATTAAAATTGACCACCATATTGACACACGCCCCTACGGGGACATCTCTTGGGTGGAAGACTTCCGTTCTTCTGCTTGCGAGATGGTGGTGGATTTTTTCCTTTCGTTCCCCGAAGAACTGAAAATGAACAAGCAAGGGGCAACCTACCTCTATGCGGGTATGGTGACAGACTCCGGCAGATTTAAGTTTAGTTCCACCTCGGGCGAAACCATGCGGTGTGCGGCGGCTTTGCTGGATTTTGGCGTGGATACTGACGTACTCTTTGCCCATTTGTATCTCAAAGATTTTGTGGATTTGAAATTCCAATCTCATGTATTCAGCAAAATGAAAATCACCGAAAATGGGGTGGCATACATCTTCGTGAGCCGCGCGATGCAGAAGAAATTTTCGCTGACAAGCGAGCAGGCAAGTGCCTCCGTGTCTCATCTTGATTCCATTAAAGGCAGTTTGATTTGGCTGGCATTCATTGAAAATGACGACGGTAGTATTCGTGTGCGCCTGCGTTCTCGTTTCGTGACCATCAATACCATCGCTGAAAAATACCACGGTGGCGGTCATGCTTGCGCCAGCGGCGCTACGGTATATTCCAAAAAAGAAATGAAAGCCTTGCTCTCCGATGCAGACGCTCATCTCAAAGACTATAAGGCAAACCAGGAGGGGTGGCTATGAGAATTTTGATTGTCAACGACGACGGCATTTTCGCCCCCGGCATTATCGCTTTGGCAAATTGGGCAAAACAATATGGGGATGTTACCTTGGTCGCACCGAAATTAGAGCAAAGTGGCAAAAGCCATAGTATTGATATCGTTCATTCTTTTGAAATCATACCGGTAGAACATCCCACGGGTGTTCGTGCATATCAGGTAGACTCATCCCCTGCAGATTGCACGCGCTACGCTTATAAAGGACTTCACGAAACCTTTGATTTGGTGCTGTCGGGCATCAATCGCGGATACAATCTCGGAGAGGATATGATGTATTCGGGCACAATAGGTGCGGCAACTGAAGCGGCTTCCATGGGTGCCAATGCCTTGGCACTCTCGACCGATTTCACTTCGCTTGAGGAGGCAGAGAAGGCGCTGGATGAAGTGTATCAGTTTGTGTGCGAAAACAACCTCTTCTCCTATCATAACCTTTATAATATCAATATTCCCCCAAAGCATAAAGGCATTCTCATCACCCGTCAGGGTGGGCCTTACTACAAGGACGAGTTTGTGGAAACCGCACCTTCTATGTATTACCAAGAAGGCTCATCTGTGTATGTGAAAACAGATGATATGACGCTGGATACCAACGCCACGCTTGGTGGGTATATCTCCATTTCTCCCCTCACCATCAAGCGCACGGAATTATCCGTATTTGACAAACTTCGTGCCATGCAAATTGACAAAGCATAAAAAACAAAAAAACAGGTTATGCGTGAGGCTATTTTCGGAGAATTTTCACTCGAGCAAAAGTGCAAGCATCGCATTTGACCGGTCAAATGTAAATGGGCGAAGCCCAAACCCCTAATACGAGAACCCCTATACAAGCACAAAGAGAGAACAAATCGGTATCACCGAAATGTCCTCTCTTTTTTCTGTTGGCTAAGTGAAATTGTTGCCCTATAGCGATGAAATCTTCAGAGTGATATTTCATTTCTATGTGAAAAACGGTTAGCAAAATTATTTATGATAGCTTTTTCCCTTTAAGATGGTAAAAGATCGATAAAGGCTTTCGAGTAGCAACACGCGCGTCAGTTGATGGGGGAAGGTGAGGGCGGAGAGGGAAAGCTTTAAGTTCGCCGCCTCCTTGACCTCAGGGGAAAGTCCGTGAGAGGAGCCGATATAAAGGGCGATTTTTCCACTTTTGCTTTCCACCGCACCAATCACCTTGGCAAGCGAGACAGAGTCAAAACTTTTCCCCTCCACACAAAGGGCAACGCGATAAGCACCCTCAGGGGTTTGGGAGAGCATTTTTGAGCCTTCCACAAACAGGGCTTGTTGAATTTTTTGGGGATTGTTTTCATCGGTGATTCGTTCTTCTTTTAATGCAATACATTCAAAACGGCAATACGCCCCCAGCCTTTTTTCATATTCGGCGCAGGCGTCTTGCCAAAATTTTTCTTTGAGTGTGCCAACACACAGTAGCGTGACTTGTAACATTTTATCTCCGTTCGTCGCTGAGTTTTCTGGCTTCCATATAGTAGCGTTTATCTTTGGCATGGCCCATGGAAAAGGCTTTGCGAGGCAGCACGCCGGAGGAGACGACCGCCAAAAACAGATCCTCTTTTTTCATGCCGTCAAAGCGAATGCCGACTCTGCCTTTTTGATGAGAAAGGGCAAGAAGCGAGTCTTCGCCGTGAATATAGTCGATTTCGTATTCGGGGTGAGCGTCTAAAAACTGTTGCACCGTCCCCACCGCAAGAAAATGACTGCCGTGCCCAAACGTGATTTCACATTCACCCATTTCATAGGAAAGCCACACGGTTTGCGTGGGATTTTGTGCAAAATGGGAATCGGTTTCGCAAAGTTCAGCATAGGCATAAAGTTGCTTTGCAAAAGCAAAGGGATCGTCTGTTTTGACCAAACGATAGATAGGCTCAAAATCAAGTGCGGGAGAGTGAATATTCACCACCTCAACCAAAGCATATCTAAGCGGGGAGGTTTTGGCGGTTTCGGGGGATTTTGCTTTTAGTTCTTCATAAAGAGACTTGGCAGCCGCCAAGGAGTGGTTGCCGTCTCCTACCGCTAGTTTCATCTCTGAGGAAAAGTGAGAGAAAACATCTTTGATGCGATCTTCTTCGCTTTCGGGCACAAGCCAACCTTTGAGATGTCCGCCTTCGAGCATCAAGGGAAAGTCGTAGAGAGGGGTGAGCCCTGTTCCATCTTGATAAGGGCGAAGCAGACTGTTTTCTGCGTCATCTAACAGTAGCATCACGTGAGGCAACTCATAGATAGCAGAGCGTCTGATCTCCACCCGAGGAGGGATGCGCTCTTTTACCGTGCCTTCCGTGGCGCGAATGGGAGCGTTTGTGTTTGGCTCATACTCATAATCCTCGAGATCAATGATCCCCACAATACCGCATCTTGTGCGACCATCGGCTTGGGTGCGCTCGGTGTAGACATAGCCAAGGGGAAGTGTGGCAAAAACGCCTTTATCATACGCCTGCATAGCGAGGGGAAT
>JAGBWH010000020.1 GCA_017629925.1 Clostridia bacterium | reverse complement strand
CTGAGTAAATTATTTTTTTGCACTTCGTTTAATTGTTTTTTCACCAGTGATCTCATAATCGTTCCTTTCCGAAGGGGGCGGTGTTTGCTTTCCCTCTTTCAATATATTATATCATAAAATTGATTATTCGTCAATTATTGCGCTCAAAAATCTTTACAAAAATGCCAGAAATAAAGCAATCTCATCCTAATTATTCTTGAAATAGAGTATCGAATATGCTATAATGGTTTTGTTCATTTCAAGGCAAACAAAAAGGAGAGACAACATGGAAATTAAAGGACTAAAAATCAACTGTTTAGGTGATAGCATCACACGAGGAGCTGCCGCCACAGAAGACGCTTTGTGCTACGTTGGCCAACTTCAACATACATTTGGCGCAAACGCGCGTAACTATGGCATAGGTGGCACTCGCATAGCGGTTCAACGCCACAAAAAATGCGAGTCTGCCGTCGATTTTTCTGATTTTTCTACAAGAGCACCTTGGATGGATCCCGATGTGGATTTGATTTTCGTATTTGGCGGTACAAACGACTTTGGCCACGGCGATGCCCCCTTTGGCTATCCCCAAGACCGCACCCCCAACACCTATTATGGCGCACTTCACGTTTTGATCATCACATTGAAAGCGTGCTATCCGCACGCCAAACTCGTGTTTGCCACCCCGCTTGACAGAGCGACAGGCAATAAATTGCGCGACGACGGTCAAGGTGGGCAGGTGAGTCTGAAGGATTATGTTTGTGCGCTTGAAGAGGTGTGCGCATTCTATGGCGTGCCTGTGCTTGACCTGTATCGCGACAATGGCGATCCTCGTTTCACCCATCTCTATGATGGTAGCCTGCTTTCCGATGGTCTGCACCCCAACAACGAAGGTCATGCCCTGCTGGCCGCTCGCATTGCGGCGTTTATTGAAGAGATGCTGTAAGTTTCAAAAACGTCTCAATGAAAATATTCACCAAAAAAGAGAGAATGTAGCCATCGAGCTATATTCTCTCTTTGATTTTTAGTTGGAACGTAGCGCTTCAATGGGATTCATTTTGGCTGCTTTTCTGGCAGGTAGAATGCCGAATATGACCCCCACAAAGAAAGAAAAACCTGTTGCTGCCAAAATTGTGGAGAGTTTAAATGAAAATGCGTATCCGATGAGGAACGAGGCAAGTCCGGATAAGCCCAATCCGAAGAGCACGCCTAAAATGCCCCCCACCAAGCTAAGCATAACGGCTTCAAGCAAAAACTGAAGCAAAATCACGTATGGCTTGGCGCCCAGCGCCTTCCTTAACCCAATTTCTGCGGTGCGCTCGCTGACGGTTACCAGCATCATATTCATGATACCGATACCGCCTACCAGCAATGCGATGGCGGCAATTCCCGCCAGCATACCCAGCACAAGGTCTGTGATGGTGACGACCATGTCCATGACCTCTTGGCGATTGGTGAGTGAGTAAGCCCTGCCTTGGTCGCTACTCATCAAAGCGGAGCATAGTGTGTCAATTCTATCCACGGCGTCTTGCATATCCGTGTCATCATCCACCACCACGTCAAATGACCTGACATGCCCCATGCCAAGGGAGTTCACCGCCATGGTATAGGGAACAAGAATGGAATTGTTGCCACTCACATCAATGCCGACCAATTTATTCATGACACCCACGATGGTGAAATCCACATTGGCGATTTTGATGGTTTCGCCCACAGGATTGTAGTTGCCATAAAAGGTTTCCCAGCATTGGTAACCAAGCACACAAACATTGGTGGAGAATTTGATATCATCTATGGTAATGACTCTGCCATATTTCAAAGAATTTTTGGCATCGGCTGAGAAATAAAAGTTATTGACACCCATCACTCGGCGATTGGCATAGGTGGTTTCATGATAGACGCTATTGGTCAACTGAGGAGAGAGGGTAATCGTGCGATTTTCGCGCATGGTGGGGGAGATGCCCTTCACCCCTTTTAGTTCTTCAAACATGGCGAGTTCTTCGTCGGTAAACCCAGACTTTACAGTCGTGTTTTGGATGGAAACGTTTACACGGTTGCCCCCCAGACCGCTCAACTGGTCAATGACCGCATACGTTACCCCTTCACCAATGGTGATAAAGGCAATGATGGAGGAAATACCAATGATAATGCCCAGCATGGTGAGAAAGGTGCGCATTTTGTTGGTGCGAAGAGAGGTAAAAGAGATACGAAGTAAATTCAAAAACATCTTCTTCCCTCCTATTCTTGCAGCATAGCCTTATATTCTTCTTCGCTATACAGATGTCCGTCTACAATATGCACCACACGTTTGGCATAAGAAGATATTTTATGGCTATGGGTAATCATGACGATGGTTTTTCCTTCGTCGTGAAGTGAGGAGAAAAGTTCCATGATCTGCTCTCCGGTTTTTTGATCCAATGCACCTGTGGGCTCATCTGCGAGCAAAATGGCAGGCTGGGTGACGAGTGCTCTTGCAATCGCCACTCTTTGCATTTGACCACCGGATAGTTGCAGGGGGGTGTTTTGGGCTTTATTTTCAAGTCCTACTTTGGCAAGCATCGACATCGCTCTCTCGTATCGTTCCTTGCGAGGACAGCGAGCATACACCAAAGGCAACATGACATTCTCTACAGCCGAAATTTTCGTGAGCAACTGGAAGTTTTGGAACACAAATCCGATTTCTCTATTGCGAATTTGAGCTAATTGAGACTCTGATATATCACTCACTTCTTTATCTCTGAGGCGATATACGCCACTATTGGCTGTGTCAAGACAACCAATGATATTCATCAGGGTGGATTTCCCGGAGCCTGACGGTCCTAATATGGAGACGAACTCCCCTTCCTCAACAGAAAACGACACATCGTGTAGCACCTGAAAAGGAAGCTCGCCCAGCATATATGTTTTATTGATGTGGGACAACATCAAAAGTGGTTCTTTTCCCATTAGAAAATGCCCAAAAGGGAGGAATCGTCATTGTATTTGACAATATCGCCCTCTTTTATCTTTACACTTGCATTCTCGGCGGGAGCAATGGCGGTTTCTTTGCCGTTAGACATAATCACCTTGATTTCTGCCCTGACTTCGCTCTTGCCATCTTCAGATTGCAACCATACGAAGGGATGATTCGCACTATCGTATTGGATGCATTTTGTATTGACAATCAGCACATTTTGCATGGCTTCTTTTTGAGAAGTGACCGTCACAGAATAGCCTGCGACTACCTCATATTCATACAGAATTCTGTCAACAGGCACACCCAAGCCTTCAAGATATTCAGGGGTGAGAATGGGATCATAGTAGGTGTAGTCCCCAACGAGTACAGTTTCGACTTCTACCTCTTTTCCATCTTCTCCGTCCTCGGTTTTGGGTACTTGTTGGAGTTTTTGTTCTGCATAGACAAGTTTTGCCCATACTTTATAGTAGGTAACGCCCGCTACTTGAGAGTAGGAAGGCGGAGTGTCTTCATCGCGGATTACGTCTGCAAGCCCTACTTTGCCCCCCAACGCTTCAATTGACAAGGCGGCATAAACGTGCTCGCCTGCGCGCAGACGTTCATCAATTTTGGCATAGTCTTTTTCAGATACCGTATAGTAGACCATGGTTTGGTCATAGGAAAGGGAGAACAGTGTGCTGGCAATATTGACCATATCGCCCACTTCGTAGGGCACTTGAGAGATTTGGTAGTCTAAATCTTCCCCCGTGGTGGAGGCATTTTTCATCAGTGTGCTGGTAAAAGCGGTGGTAATGACTTTGGTTTCCTCCTCTTTTTCTATCAGGATTTGCGATACCAAGTCAGGGTCAACTGAGCCTGCAGGGGCTTCAAACATGAGGTAAAGAAGCATGGCGAGCATGGTATCCGCATCGCCTGAGGCAGACGCTTTCTCATAGATTTCCTCTATCTGCTCTACATTAAAATAAACAGGTACAAGTTCCAGCAAAACCACAGGCTCGTCTATTTCATTGCCATCTTCTCGGAAGGATAAAGGTTTTTCCTTTAAGGTAGGATGAATGGTTTTTACACGATAGGAAATCGGAGAAGCCTCCTCGGAAAGCAAAATATCTGCCCAGTTGGTTTCAAAAACATATCCTTCAAAATCCGCCATGTCCTCGATATCAAGCGTGGGATCTTCCAGCCATTTATCATAGACCACAAGAGGAATTTTGGCGGTAAATTTTTGGCGCTGAATCATGCCTGAAGAGGAGACGGTGTTATAGAGTGTCCCTCTTGTGATGGTATATTTATCCTCGTGTTTGTCTTGGCGGTTATGTTTGACAATGAATACAACCAAGCCAACGATGACAGCTACAATCAAAACCGCAATCGAAATACGAATGATGAGCATTTTGGTATGTTTTTTCATGCTTTTATTCCTTTTTTGGTGATGTAAATGAATTATCCGTGAAACAGTTTTTTGGTTTGATATTTAGGTTCTGTGGTGAAGTTGATGCCCAGCTTGCGCAAAACCCCTTCATCCACCTGCGATAAAATCACAGAGGAGTGCATCTCGCCCCCTTCTAAATACTTGAGTTGCGCCATGGCATGGGCGGCATAAGGATCGTCCACAGCGGAAATGGCAAGTGCAATCAAGATTTCGTCTGTATGCAGACGTGGATTGTGATTGCCTAAATGATGTGTTTTCAAATCCTGTATCGGCACGATAATATCGGGAGACAACAAATGAATGTCGTCCGGAATGCCCGCAAGCATCTTAAGGGCGTTTAAGATCATCGCAGAAGCAGCGCCGAGCAGATTGGAGTTTCTGCCTGTGACAATTCTGCCATCGGAGAGTTCCATTGCCACAGCAGGAACGCCTGTTTGTTCCGCTTTTTTGCAAGCAATCTCAATGACTTTGCGACTTTCCACCGAAATGCCTGCTACATCCATGAGCAGTTTGATGCGGTTTTGCTCGGTTTGGTCAATCAGCCCTTTACGATAATTAACTTTTGCCGCATAGTAACGGCGAATGATCTCCTGTGAAGCCGCTTCCCTGACGGCTTGGTCATCTGTGATGCAAAAGCCTGCCATATTAACGCCCATCTCCGTGGGGGAGCGGTAGGGGGCGGTTTGCCCGATTTTCTCAAACATGGCACGAAGAACGGGGAAAATTTCCACATCGCGATTGTAGTTGACGGTGGCTTCGTGGTAGACTTCGAGGTGGAATGGGTCAATCATATTCACATCATCAAGGTCTGCCGTGGCGGCTTCGTACGCCACATTGACGGGGTGTTTGAGTGGCAAGTTCCAAATGGGGAAGGTTTCAAATTTTGCATAACCCGAGGCAATGCCACGACGGTAGTCATGGTAGAGTTGGCTGAGACAGGTTGCCATTTTGCCACTTCCCGGACCAGGCGCGGTGACCACCACCAAAGGACGGGTGGTTTCGATATAGGGATTGCGCCCAAGCCCTTGCTCGCTGACAATGCCGTTGATGTCTGAGGGATAGCCCGGAATGTGGTAATGGCAATACACTTTCATACCCAGCGTTTCAAGGCGACGCTTGAAGGCGTCGGCGGTGATTTGCCCTTCGTATTTCGTGAGCACCACGCACCCCACCAGCAATCCAAAACCACGAAATGCATCAATCAGTCGCAAAACGTCTTGGTCATAGGTAATGCCTAAGTCTCCTCTGACTTTGTTTTTCTCAATATCGCCAGAATTGACCACAATCACAATCTCTGCTTGGTCTTTTAAGGTGGTGAGCATACGGATTTTACTGTCGGGTGCAAATCCGGGCAACACGCGAGAGGCATGGTGGTCATCAAACAATTTTCCACCAAATTCCAGATACAGTTTGCCACCAAAGCGAGCAATTCTCTCCTCAATCTTTTGTGATTGAAGGGCAATATATTTGTCGTTATCAAATCCGATTTTTTTCATTTGGTCCTGCCTTCTCAAGCGATGTAATGTTCATGTCAAATTGACAATACTTTTCTTATTTTACATTATAATTATATCATAGATATCATGTAAAAGTAAATAGGTAATTTTTAATTTCCAAGTCAATAAAATCCAAAGAAAAAGAGGTTTCCACCAAAGTGAAAACCTCTTAAAAAATACGATTCTGATTATTCTACCACAAAGGATTGCACATCATAGGAATAGTCAGCGGTATAGTGAATGGCCTCTTGACCGACTTTATCCACATCTGCGGGGAATTTCAAGGTGACGGTCATCGTGGACAGCAGGCCTGTATCAGCGGAAATGACGAATTCCACTTGCGCCGCGATGACGTCTTTGGAGTAGTCAACGCCCAGCACCTTTTCCACTTGGTCAGCTTTGAGAGTGCCACGGAAGTTGATGGTGCGAGAGGTTTCAAAGTATTGGATATGGTAGCCCGTGAAAGCCTCACGTGTCAAATTGTAGCCACTGGGAGTGAGAACGAAAGCATTGCCACCCACCTCGGACAATTTGGAATATTCGATGCCTTGGGTGGTAACGATACCGCCCGCAGAGATGATTTGACCATTTTCTACTTTGATTTCTTCAATGGATTGATAGATATACGCCAGTCGTACCATGTCTTCACCACCAACATTGGCGATGGTGTAGGTTTCAGAAGAAATGAGGGTACGCACGGTGTCGGGGTTGTAGGTAGAGACGTTGTTGACACATTTTGTAGGCTTGGAAGCATTCACTTTTTGAAGAATGTAATCGAAGGTGTATGCACCATCATCTCTATAACTATCAAGCACCAAAATAGGACCGGTTAAGGGATCGGAGTTGACATCGGGCATTTCGATTTTTACTGTGGTGGAAATGTCTTCGGAGCCGTTTTTGCCATCGCAAGAGGCAAGGCAAAAGAGACACAAAAGACCTGCAAGACACAAACAAAGAATTTTTTTCATGCTCATCACTCCTTTCTTATAGATGGATGAAGCGCTTGATGCAAAGCAACAAGCCCAAAAGCAGCGAAGCGTGCAAAGCGGCGTTGGGGTGAGATTTTTGCATAGTGTCAATGGATTCTTGCATGAGCACGTTATCTCTTACTATGCCAGCATTGTATTCGCTGATATATTTCGCCAAATCCAGCTTGGCTTGTGTGACACCTTGGATCTTATCGTCGGTTTGATCGTAGAGTTTCAAAGCTTCAATAATGAAGGGGTAGAGGTCTTCGCCTTTGAGACCTTTGCAGCTATTGACGGCTTTTACAAACAAACTGCTGGGAGAGTTGGGATCAGCGTCAACCAGCACGAAACCGTTGGGCACAGAAATGGCGGCATCAATGGGATACGCACCGCCCGTGGTCATCACGTCGGAGCGAATATAGAGCAGCGATTTGCCTTGCATTTCTTGGTAAACATTGACAACGATATTGCTACCTGCAGGAATATCTCCAAAAGCGCTAATATCCACTTCTACGGGAATATCCATAGGCTCATCAGCATAACGATAGTCTTTATAGTTGGGGAGCTTTTGGTAATCACTGGGTCT
>JAGBWH010000167.1 GCA_017629925.1 Clostridia bacterium | reverse complement strand
CCACAGGGCTGGAATTTGCCATTTTAGCCGAGGGCGGATCTGTGGCGCTTGAAGGCGATTACTTTGTGATCGCCGCTGCGGCTTACTTCTTCATTGACACCTACGTACCAAATGATGATTTTCGCGCCACCATCCCGCAGGAAGTGAAAATTCATGAGCCGATTGTCAAAGAAGCCAAGAACTTTATTCTGCTCATTGGTGACGGTATGGGGGTAAACCAAACCAGACTGTTTGAGTATCTTGCCAATACTTGCGATTATAGTGACGGAGAAGAACTCTTTTACGGCTATATGCTACCTTACATGGGTTTTTCCAGAACAGACTCCCTTTCGGACACGACCGATAGTACCGCAGGTGGTACTGCCCTTTGGGTAACGACCGATAGTGCCGCAGGTGGTACTGCCCTTTCGTCCGGCACCAAAACCATCAACGGGTATGTAGGTATTGACAAAAACAGTCAAAATCTCCTGCTCCTCCCCGAACTCTTTGGCTCGCTTGGAAAGGCTTCGGCGGTGATGTCTACCGAAACCCAAACAGGTGCAACACCCTCCAGTTTCTCTGCTCATGCAAACGATCGCGATAGTAGTGCGGATATTATCTTAAGCCAACAAAACACCACAAAACAGTATGGCACGATCATCGACTGCGGATATAATTACTATACCAAGCACCAGCTCGCGCAAATTGAAACGCATATCACAAACACGCTTGAAAAAGTGGCAGCAGACCAAGATGGATTTTTCCTCATGTATGAAGAAGCGCACATTGACAAACATTGCCATAGCAATGATATGGACAAAACCTTTTTGGCACTCATGCGCTTTAACCAAGCCATTGCCAGATTTATGGAATTTGCATTCTACCATCCCGACACCTTTGTGCTCATTACCGCAGACCACGAAACAGGCAAGTTGCTCGAGGGGGATGATGGCGAACTCCACTACAACAGCAAAGAGCACTCCAGCGCCAATGTTCCCGTATTTGCTTATGGCGACGGCGCAGAACTCTTTGATGGCAAAACGATTGAAAACATCCAAATTGCCCATACGATTGCCAGCTTTGTGGGTGTCACAGACTTTGGTGACCAAAGCGAATTTCAATACTTAAAATAACATACTATTTTTTGCTTTGTGTTTAGATAAAAAACGAGGGGATATTGCTGATGCAATATCCCCTATTTTAATTTTGTTTGTATGGTTGATTTTGCTGTCTACATTAGCCCACGGGTACCCATGGGAAATCGGTTTCCACAGGTGCAATGACGGTGATGTCGGTACGCTCTGTGCAACCTTCGACGGTGCAATGGCGAGATTTTTCGCCTGCCTCTGTGGTGGTGGCAGATTTATCAATGGTGTATGTGCTCGACCATTTGTGCTCACCCAAGGTTTCGCCTTCTTCGGTTTTTGTGTCTTGGCAAACCGAGCAGGTATATACACTCTTTTCTTTATGTTGACAGTCAGCGTCTTGATGGGTGATGAGTTCATAGTCATGGTCAGGTCTGACATAATCGGGCAAAGCTTCAAAAGTTTTGTCACCGCAGACGGTGCAGGTGTAGTTTGTTCCGGCGTCAGCCACGCAGCTGCCCTCTACCGTACCGCTTACCTCATATTGATGGGCATTGGGGGTGGTGGCGGTGGTGGTTTTGGTAAAACCGCAAAGCTTGCAGGTTTCAGTTGTCACCAAGTATTCTCCGCAATCTGT
>JAGBWH010000166.1 GCA_017629925.1 Clostridia bacterium | reverse complement strand
GTCATCAACGGCATGTCGACTGGCGCAGTGGAGATTGACGGGGAAACTGTTCCGTTTGACATGGCATTTTTGTTTGGTCAAATTTGCCTGCCCATGGTGAACATCATCATCGTCATGGTACTGGGGCGGTTTTTGTGGCGTATCTGCTTTTTTGGTTCGGGTATTCGCATGGAAACAGACCTGCGCCATCGTATGTTTGATAAAGCCAAGGACCTTTCCCAAAACTACTATCAGACCAGTAAAATTGGGCACCTGATGTCTCTTTTTACCAACGATATCGAAACGGTACAAGATTGTTTTGGATCGGGCATTCTCATGTTTTTTGATGCGGCGTTGCTGGGCGGACTTGCGCTACTCAAAATGTTCCGCATGGATGCTAAACTGTCGCTTTTGACGCTGATTCCTATGGCGTTGCTCTTTACTGTCAGCGCACTGGTGCGAAAAGTTATGATGCAGAAATGGGGCGCAAGACAGCAAGCCTTCTCTGATTTGTCCGACTTTTCTCAAGAGAGTTTCTCCGGTATTGCGGTGATAAAAGCCTTTGTCAAAGAAACCAAGGAAGTGCTCGCATTCAAACGCCTCAACCGCAAAAACGAAAATGCCAACGTCGCCTTCACAAAAATTTCTTCTTTGCTGCATATCCTGATTACCCTCTTTGTAGAGTCTGTGATTTGCGTGATTTTGGGATATGGCGGATATTTGGTTTATTTAGGCAGCTTCAATGCTGGTGAATTGCTTGAATATATTGGCTATTTTTCCTCGATCATCTGGCCCATTATGGCGGTTTCTCAACTCATCGACATGAGTGCGCGTGGCAAAGCTTCTCTTTCTCGTATCAGCGAATTGCTTGATGCAGAAGTCGATGTGAAAAGTCATGAGGGTGCCGTCTCCGGTGCACCTCTCACCGGCAAAATCGAATTTAGAGGCCTTACTTTCCGCCACCCGGGGGCTGAACATAATGCGCTCCATGACGTCTCCTTTGTCATAAAATCAGGGGAACGTGTGGGGATTATTGGCAAAACAGGTGCAGGTAAAACCACCGTGGCAGAACTCTTACTCCGCATTTATAACATCCCCGCAGGGATGCTGTATTTAGATGACCGCGACATCAACGATATTCCCATCTATGATGTGCGGAGACAAATTTCTTATGTGCCACAAGATAACTTCTTGTTTTCTGCCCCTATTCGTGATAATATTGCCTTCGCAGACGACGAGGCTGAGGCAGCACGTGTTGAGGAGGCTGCAGCCCTTTCCGATATTCACGACACCATCGTGTCTTTCCCGGACGGGTATCAAACCGTTTTGGGCGAACGCGGTGTAACCGTATCAGGTGGGCAAAAGCAACGCATTTCCATTGCCCGTGCATTGCTCAAAGATGCTCCCATTCTCATTTTGGATGATGCCGTCTCTGCTGTGGATACCACCACCGAGCAAGTGATTTTGGAAAATCTACAAAGAACGCGCCAAGGCAAAACAACACTCATGATTGCCCATCGTATTTCCACGGTGGAGCATTTGGATAAAATCATTTTCATTGATGATGGCAAGCTGGTCGCAGTAGGCACGCATAGCGAACTCTACGACACCTGCATGGGCTATCATAACATGGTGGATTTGCAAAAATTAGAAGATGAAAAGGAGGTGGACGGTCATGCGTGATTATCTTCCTTTACTCATCGTGGGTGGTATCATTGGACTGATTGCGATCGTCTTTATTGTCGCATACGCCACCATGAAAGACAAAAAAGAAGCCATTGGTTTTGACCGCAATATGAAGGATAGCGACATTACCCGTCGCCTTTTGGCATACGCCCGTCCTCACTGGAAAAATCTTTTGCTGGTTTGCTTGCTCATGGCGGTCTCGATTGTCTACGATATCGTCTCTCCCCTCATCGTCGGTAGCATTGAAAAAATGTTTCATCAAGACTTTACCATGCCCAGACTGCTCGGGGCTGTGACGGTTTATGCCTGCGCTTTGGTGGTCTCTTTGGTTTCGGGATATTTTCAAGCTATCCTCCTCCAAAAGACAGGGCAAAAAATCATTTCTTCTCTGCGCGAGGATGTGTTCACCCACATTGAAACACTCTCTCATAACCAACTTCACCACATCCCCGTAGGCAAACTCGTCACCCGCGTGACCTACGATACCGAAGCGATTTCCAATATGTTCACGGGATTGCTTGTGAATTTGCTGAAAAACTGCTTTATCGTGCTTGGCGTGTTTGTGGCGATGCTGTGTCTGAACTACACACTCACTTTGATGGTGCTGTGCTTTGTTCCCTTTGTGTTGCTCTTTACCATCATTTTCCGCAAATTCTCCCGCCGTGCTCATCGCAGGGTGAAAGACGGCACCACCTCCGTCAACACATTCCTCTCCGAAAACTTGTCGGGTATGAAAATCACCCAAGTATTTTGCCGTGAGAAGAAAAAATTAGAGGAATTTGACACATTAAACGACCGACTCAGCAAAGCCAAGCAACAGCAAATTTTGGTGTTTGGTATTTTCAGGCCCCTGGTCTATATGCTCTATATCAGTTCCGTTTTGTGTTTGCTGTATCTCTCTGGTATGGGATATGTCAAAGACAGGGAATGGCTGGGGCAGGTGATTACAAGTAGCACCGTTGTCACATTCTATATGTATATCTCCAAATTCTTTAACCCCATTCAAAACTTGGCTGAACAGTTTAACCGTCTGCAATCCGCCTATGCATCTGCCGAAAAGATCTTCACGATTTTGGACACCACCCCCGAGGTGGTCGACGCACCCGATGCCATTGAGTTGGAGAGAGTGGAAGGTCGTATTACCTTCGAGCACGTTTGGTTTGCTTATGTGGAAGGGGAATGGATACTAAAAGACGTGTCCTTCGATATTGCCCCGGGCGAAACGGTGGCATTCGTTGGCGCGACAGGGGCAGGGAAAACCACCATTTTGTCTCTGCTTTGTCGCAACTATGATATCCAAAAAGGGCGTATTCTGCTCGATGGCATTGATATCACACACATTAAAATCGCCTCCCTTCGTCGTCACTTCGGTCAGATGCTTCAAGACGTATTCCTGTTTGCAGGTACCGTGAGAAGCAATATTTTGCTTCATGGGGAAGGTATCTCCGACGAGGAAATTATGGACGTTTGCCGTTATGTGAATGCCGATACCTTTATTTCTCGCCTGCCCCATGGACTTGATGAAGAAGTCCGTGAGAGAGGAAACAACTTCTCTGCAGGACAAAGACAACTCATTTCCTTTGCGCGCACCATCATTCACCAACCCGATGTCATTATTTTAGACGAAGCAACTGCCAATATTGATAGCGAAACTGAGGTGCTCATTCAAAATTCACTTGAAAAAATCATGAGCATTGGCACCATGCTGATTGTTGCCCACCGCCTTTCTACCGTGCGCAAAGCAGACCGCATCATTCTCCTCTCTCATGGGGAAATTGCAGAGGAAGGCAGTCATGAAGAACTGCTTAAACTGGGCGGAAAATATTATACACTGTATCACAATCAACAGCACAAAGAAGCTCTATCAGGCAATTCTTATGCGTAAGAGGTG
>JAGBWH010000165.1 GCA_017629925.1 Clostridia bacterium | reverse complement strand
GGCGGTGCAAACGGCTTTTGTGTGGGTGAGCACATCCCCCTCCGCATGGTGCAAGGCGTCTTGGGGGGTGTTTTGCATTTTTTTCAGGTAAGGGGCAAGCGGGGTATCTTGCAGTTGCGCCCAGCGGATATCCTCTCCCCTTTGGCGAGGCATGGACGCGAGCAATACTCTTTTGATTTCGTTAGTTTTCATCTTTTAGTTTGTTGGGCAGAATTGGTCTTGCCAGCCAATGAGAATCGGACGCCAAAATGCATTGCAAAAAGGAAGCGCGCACAAACTTCATCCGTTCTTTGACCACGCCGTCCTCCTCTACTTTGATGTATAGCCCTTCCATGTGCATGGAATTGTCGGTTTCTCTTAATTGCACCTCTACATCCAGCGACAATTTCTGTGCGGTGTGGATGAGGTTGTCTATGTGCTTTTCTGTGATGTAATTTGACGGACCAATCAGAGACAGAATTGCCTCTTTTTGGGTGAAAATGCCACGGCTCAATACAGGCACAGAATGTACGATGTTCATTTTGCTCACCAATTCTCGTCTGCGGTCGGTGTCCAGAAATTCTTTCTTTTCTCGGTCGTAGATGTCAAATTCCATAAAATAGTGGGGCAGGGCATCGTAATAGACCGTGTGTTTGGCATAGAGCCACTCTCCATACATCACAAATCGGTCGCTAAGTACGTCAAAGAAAACGTCTTGATGTAAAGTCGCCCATTGTTTGAGCAAATTATAGTGCTTTTCTCGATGACCGCCCGTGAGATAATGCCCTCGGCTCTGCAGGAGCAAATTGCCGTCGCCGTCAAAGGAAATGGCGGTATTGGCACCGTCGATTTTTTCTTCGATGACGATATTTCGTCCAAAAATATGGGTAAAGGGAATTTGGTGCAAATCCTCATCTCCTACGCCAAGGCGGGAGCCTTCCAGATGGGGCGTTCTCGGGTATTTAATAATGCTGTAATCCATGGTATGTTCTCCAAAATAATTGGCTGGTGTGCAAAATTCGTTTTCTCGTAAAGTATAGCATAAAGCGAGACGTTTGTAAAGTAAATTCTCGTTTTAGATGCAAATCGGGGTGCAAATTGGAATTTTTCTCTCCCTTTTTGCATATCCATGAGTAATACGGCTTACTTTGCGCCCAACATCCTGAGAGGAAATAGATATGAATGAGCAAACTTTCAAAGACACCCTGACCACCCCCCTGACAGATGAAAAAATCGACCGCGCCTTATGGCACATCAGACATAAAAACAGCCGTTTTCGCATTTGCACGTTGGCATATTCAATTTGTGGCAGACGTATCCCCTACGTGATGTGGGGAGAGGGACAACACCTGCTCCTCTATGTGGCAGTTCATCATGCGATGGAATGGCTGACAGGTAATTTGCTTTTGGCATTTTTGGAGGAATTATCAGAAGATACAAAGGAGACAAGTCGCCTATATCAGCAATTTCGTTTTGTGGTGATTCCGTGTCTTAATCCCGATGGGGTTTCACTTGTGCTGGAGGGGGCAAATCCGGGCCATGTCTTGTATCAAAGGCAGGTGAGAATGAACGAAGGCAGCACCGATTTTTCTCATTGGCAAGCCAACGCCAGAGGAGTGGACTTAAACCATAATTACAGCGTGGGTTTTCATGAGTACCGCGCACTTCAAATCGAAAAAGGCATCTATGGTGGTGCGCCAACGCTTTATGCAGGCACTTATCCCGAATCCGAGCCTGAAACATCTGCCCTCTGCGGACTTGTGAGAATGCTCCGCCCCTCCCTTATTTTAACATTACATACTCAAGGAGAAGAGATTTTCTACGATGCTCCAAACGCTACCCCGTCTAGGCACAAAATGGCAGAGGCATTGGCGTCGCTTTCAAAGTACCAAACAGGGAAAGCCGAAGGCACAGCCGCCTACGGGGGACTAACGGAATGGGCGGTGCGGTGTGGCATACCTTCTTTTACCATAGAATGCGGAAAAGGAGAAAATCCTTTGCCCGCAAGTTGTGGCGAAGCCATCTATGAGCAGGTGAGACAAGTCTTTTTTTGCGCCCCACAACTGTCTCTATTGTGAACAAATTGTAAATTTTGGAGATAACGAAAATTTTTCTCTTGATTTTCTTTTAAGAATATGTTAATATAGCCGTATCTGCGCCAAAGGCACAGAAAAATAAAACACACGCGATGGCAGTATCTTGCTGGTGCCGCTTTTTAGTGGTCGCAGGGTTGTAAGCCATGGCGGAGGAAAACCAAAAGGAGGAACATTCAAATGTTCAACATTTCCATCAAGCAACTGCTTGAAGCAGGCGTACACTTCGGTCACCCGACTAAGAAGTGGGATCCCAGGATGGCTGAGTACATCTTCACCACCAGAAACGGCATTCACATCATTGACCTTCAAAAGACCGTCAAGAAATTTGAAGAAGCCTACACCTACGTTCGTTACCTGTCCGAAGCAGGTGGCACTATCCTCTTCGTAGGTACCAAAAAGCAAGCAGCAGAGAGCATCAAAGAAGAAGCCCTCAAATGCGGCATGTACTATGTAAACGTACGTTGGCCCGGCGGCATGCTTACCAACTTCAAGACCATTCGTAAGAGCATCGCTCGTCTCAACGAACTGGAAAGAATGCAAGCAGACGGTACATTCGACCTGATGCCCAAAAAAGAAGCAGCTAAACTGCTCAAAGAAATCGAAGACCTTGAAAAGAACTACGGCGGTATCAAGACCATGGAAAGATTGCCTGATGCTATGTTCGTAGTTGACACCAAAAAAGAAAGAATTGCCGTTCTCGAAGCAAAGAAACTCGGCATTCCCGTTATCGCTATCCTCGATACCAACTGCAATCCTGAAGATGCAGATTATATCATTCCCGGTAATGACGACGCTATCCGTGCGATTAAACTCATCAGCGGCGCTTTGGCAGATGCTGTGATTGAAGGCAAGGGCGGCGAACAACTCACTGACGCTCCCTCCGAACCTGCTGAAGTGGCAGAAGTAGAAGAAACAGACGCTGAGTAATCAGCCTACAAATAAAACGTAAAGGAGAATACAAATGGCATCATTTACAGCTAAAGACGTAGCCGAACTGAGAAGACAGACCGGTTGCGGTATGATGGACTGCAAAAATGCTCTCGTTGAAGCAAACGGCGACTTCGAGGCAGCAGTAAAAATTCTTCGTGAAAAGGGCATGGCTGCTTCCGCTAAAAAGCAAAGCCGCGTTGCCGCTGAAGGTCTGGTAGACATTCTGACTCTCGATGGCAAAACTGCCATGATCGAAGTCAACACCGAAACCGACTTCGTAGCCAAAAACGAATCCTTCAAAGAATTCGTAAAAGACCTGCTCCAAACCATTATCGCTTGCAGCCCTGCAAACGTTGAAGCGCTCATGGGTTGCGCTTATGTTGGCTCTGACAAAACTGTGGAAGCTGTGCTCCAAGAAAAAACCTACACCATCGGTGAAAAACTCAGCATCCGCCGTTTCATTTTGGTAGAAGGCGTCACCAGCACCTATGTGCATGGCACAGGCGTGACAGGCGTTGTCATTTCCTTCGACACCGACGTAGCAGATCATCCTGAATTTGCTGAATTCGGCAAAAACATCGCTCTGCAAGCCGCTGCATACAATGCACCCTACCTCAGCCGTGACACCGTTCCTGCTTCCGTTATCGAAGAAGAAAAAGCCATTCTTCTCAAACAAATGGAGCAAGATCCCAAAATGGCAAACAAACCTGCAAAAGTGCTCGAAGGCATCGTAGCTGGTAAACTCGGCAAATTCTTCGAAGCTAACTGCTTGCTCGAACAAGCCTATGTTAAAGATGACTCTCTCACCGTTGGCAAATATGTAGAGCAATCTGCAAAAGCCATGGGCGGCTCTATTGTTGTTACCGGTTGCTATCGTTACGACAAGGGCGAAGGCATTGAAAAGAGAGAAGATGACCTGGCAGCGGAAGTTGCTAAAATGGTCGGCGGGAATTGATTGAGCGGTGCATTTGGCGAAGAACGAAAAAGAAAGGGGAAAGGTAAGAAATCCCCCACAATAGATTTGGTCAAAGCCAAAACCGTATCACCTGC
>JAGBWH010000164.1 GCA_017629925.1 Clostridia bacterium | reverse complement strand
TATTCTATTCGCATTGTCAACCCTATCCTTTTCTATGTGGAAGCTGTGCCCAAAAATCAAGACCATGTGGATATTGCAGATATCAATGCGCAATATATGTCTGAATTTTTGGAAGCATTGCAAGCTTCTATCAACCAAATGTCTATTGACGGTATCCGCATTTCTCACGTGCCCTCAAAGAGCAGGGAACTGTCAAGATACATGGCAACTACCCTCGATGCGGATTGGACACAAGCCCGTGGTATGGAAATCCAATCGGTGGGCATTGCCTCCATTTCCTATGATGAAGACTCTCAAAAACTCATCCATATGCGCAACCAAGGTGCCATGCTGGGCGATCCCTCTGTCCGTGAAGGATATGTGCAAGGCGCTGTGGCAAGAGGTATCGAAAATGCAGGCGACAATCCCGGCGGTGCAGGCGGAGCCTTTATGGGCGTAGGCATCGGCATGGGTGTAGGCGGAGGCTTTTTCGGGACGGCAAGTGAAACCAATCGCAGGCAAATGGAGGCAGGCGGCGCTCCTGCCAACACATGGACTTGCACTTGCGGAAAGACCAACGACGGAAAATTCTGCACAGATTGTGGCGCAGCCAAGCCCTTGCCGGCAGGTAGTTGGACTTGCGCTTGCGGTAAAGTGAATGATGGCAATTTCTGCTCTGATTGCGGTGCTCGTAAGCCCTCAACAGACTGGACTTGCTCTTGTGGTCATGTGAATAGTGGGCGTTTTTGCGCCAATTGCGGAAACCCCCGTCCCTGATAAAAGATGGTAAGCTATATTGATGAAGAGGGCACCTCTGAAGAGATAAACGAACCGATCGTCACCGAAAACGAGACGCCAACGCCTCTTTACGAGACGCCCGAATACGACGCCCCTGACTATCAAACGCCCGATGAGGCGGGAGAGGGCGACATGGCAGACCAAGCCTCTTTTGCACATACTGCTACCGCTTATCAATGCCCAAATTGCAGCGCGGCATTGGTATTTTCTCCCGCCGAGGGAAAGTTTGGCTGTGAATTTTGCTTGTCTTTGTTCACCGAAGAAGAATTATCTCTCACAAACGCTGCAGAAAAAGCCAAGCGAGCGCACGAAGAGGCAGAGGATTATTGCGCGCATATGCAAGAATATGTCTGCCCCAGCTGCGGCGCAGAGATTGTGGCAGATGAGCATACGGCGGCGGATTTTTGCTGTTATTGCCATAGCCCCGTGATTTTGCAGGGTAGGCTGGCAGGGCAAATGAAGCCTGACAAACTCATTCCTTTTTCCATTGACCGCTCAGGCGCACAAAGCCTATTCGAAACATGGGCGAAACGCAAAATTTTCGCCCCCAAAGCACTATTTGCCCCCGGTCAAATGGATAAAATTCAAGGTATTTACTATCCCTTTTGGATTACAGATGCCGACACCAACGCCACCCTCAAAGCCAAAGCCACCCGCGTGAGATCTTGGCGTTCGGGCAATAAAATTTATACAGAAACCTCTCATTATGCCGTCTCCAGAAGCGGGGATATTCATTTTGAAGACATCACGACTTCGGCTTTGAAAGAAGTGGACAAAACCATGCTTGAGGGGGTTCTGCCTTATCCTTCCGAGCAACTTATGCCCTTTACGGCAGACTATCTTTCCGGATTTTTCGCCAAAAAACGAAACATCGAAAGAGATGCGCTCACCGAAGAGGTGAGAGAAAAAATGAATAGTTATGCCACCACTTTACTTAGAAATACGATTGTGGGATATCATAGCGTGGTGACGTTGTCTTGCGATGTGAACGTGGTGCAAAGCCATTGGGAATATGCGCTTTTGCCCCTTTGGATGGTCGTGTATCATGGCAAAAACAAGAAAAAGAGTTATACCTTTGCGCTCAACGGCTCAACGGGTAAAATTTATGGCAGAGTGCCACTCAGCCCCCTGAAATTGATTTTGTTTGGGTTGGGCGTGGGTGTTTTGACCGTTTTGCTCACCTTGCTCATGGGAGGTGTGCTGTGATATGAAAACATCTTTTGTGCGTTTTAAAACGATATTTGCATGGATGTGCCTATGTTTGGCAATTTTCGCCTGCCCCCTTGCCACTATGGCGGAGGCAGATGGCGCCATCCCTTATTTTGTGGATGAAAGAAATCACCTAACTCCCACCCAACAAGCCTATATTACAAAGCGAGGCGCAGAACTCTCAGGCGAGACGAGTTTGCACGTGGTGATTGTGGCAGAGGGCAAGGGAGACGACCGCTATTACATGAGGCAATATGGGCTGTCTTATCAATACGACCATGTATTGCTCGTGCTTCACTCACGCTCAGGCGAGTGGTATTATGATATGCACGCCTATGGCACAGCGGAGCATGATATCACGGAAAGTGAAATGAACAGGATATTAGATGCCCCCGATGTCTATGATAATTTGAAAAACGGGGTGCTCTTTGAAGGCATTTTGGCATGGCAAACGCTAACCGCCAAAGCCATCAATGCTCGCCTCACCAGCAAAACCGCAGAAAACCTTGATGTGGTGGTGAGTGGCGATACCGCCTTTTTCAGCGAAAGCAACGAGCATTTCCTCTCTCGCGTGAAAATCGGTGTCTGGCTTGCCTCTTTCACCTCGGGCGTGGCGGTTTTGATCGTAGTGGCGAAGTATCGCATGAAAATCAAACCCACCAACTATCCCTTAAACAAGTATGCTACTCTCGTGCCTACCACAAGGGAAGACATCTTCCTTCATACCACCATTACCTCTCGCACCGTCAACAATAGTAGCGGAGGCAGAAGTGGTGGCGGTGGCGGACGTCACGGTGGCAGATAAACTGTATAAACAAATAAAATCATTTGTGAAAAGAAAACAAACGACGATGAAACAATCAAACGATGCAAAGCAAAAATGGTCACTCAAGCGATTGGCCATGGTTCATGGGGGGTTGCTCTTTACTGCCATTGGTGTGTATTTTTTCAAAGCCCCCAATGGATTTACGATTGGCGGAGTGAGTGGTTTGGCCATTGCACTTGCCGAAATGCTACAAGGGACAGCCGTGGCAGACATTTTGACAATGGGTGTGATTAACCTATTGCTCAATGCACTCATGCTCTTGCTTGGGGTGATATTTTTAGGAAAAAGTTTTGCCTTAGGGACAATCTATTGCTCTCTCTTTTATTCCTTTTTGGTATGGATTTTTGAGCTTTTTGTTCCCGCTACTCTATTCGCCATGGATGGCAAACTCACCGACCAACCGTTTTTGGAATTGGTGATTTGTATTCTGCTTTCGTCGGTGGGGGCTTCCATGCTCTTTGCCGTGGGGGCGTCTTCGGGCGGAACGGATATCGTGGCACTCATTATCAAAAAATATCGGCATATAGAAGTGGGAAAAGCACTTCTTTTGGTGGACTTTTTCATCGCCATTTCCCCCTTCTTCTTGTTCGATACCGTGACCGCCGGTCTTTATTCTGTGCTGGGTTTGTTTGCCAAGGGATTTTTGGTAGATGGGGTAATCGAAAACTTCAATATGTGCAAATGCTTTTTGATTATCACCTCTCATCCCGATAAAATCGAGCCGTTTATCACCACAGAAATGCATCGTTCTGCCACGGAAATCAATGCCAAAGGTGCCTATACACAATCGCCCAAACACATGATTGTAACCGTGTGCAAACGAAGCGAAGCCATACGTCTCAAACGCCAACTGAAAATCATAGATCCCGAAGCATTTATGATTATCACTAATTCAAATGAGACGATTGGCAGGGGGTTTACCTCTCTTTGATGAAATTTGGTTTCGTCATTGGCTAAATTTCACGAATTTTAAGGACGAATAATATACTGAATAGAAATATCAAACAAAGGACGGGATGACAAAAAATGCAGCCCATTACGATCATTTTGCTCGCGCTTTTTGCTTTGACTTATGTGCTGATGCTGGCATTGCCCAAACAGAGACCTTTTGTGGCACTTGGCTCTGCTGTGATTTTTGTTATCATCGGCTCAATACCGGGCACGGGTTTTTCCTATCACTTTTTAGATGCTCTCAAAACCATTGACTGGAATGTGCTGATGATGATTGGCGGTACGATGGGGACGGTATTCTTTTTTGTGGAATCTAAAATGCCCCAACGTATGTCGGATATGCTCATCACTAAGATGCCCAATGTGATGTGGATGAGCATTGTCATGTCTTTGTTTGCGGGGATTGTGTCTGCTTTTCTCGACAACGTAGCCACCGTTTTGATGATTGCGCCTGTGGCTTTAGCGATTTGCCGTAAGCTGAAAATCAATCCTGTGCCGATTATTATCAGCATTGCCGTCTCTTCCAATCTGCAAGGTGCCGCCACCCTTGTGGGCGACACCACCTCCATTTTGCTTGCCAAAGAAGCCAATTTGGACTTTATGAATTTCTTTTGGGACGTCGGCATGGATGGCAAAGGCAGACTGGGTATGTTCTTTGTCGTTGAGGTGGGGGCAATCGTGAGCGCATTTATCATCGCCTTTCTGTTCCGTCGTGACAAACAAGAAATCTCCTGTGACGATGTGACTTTGGTGGAGGACAAAGTGCCTACCATTTTGCTGGTGGCAACAGTTGCCGCGCTGATTGGTGCTTCCTTTATTCCCTATAAAAATAATGCCGCACCCGGTCAGTTTTATAAACCTGACGTCACCAACGGCTTGATTTGCGTTTTCTTCTTCCTTGTGGGGCTTGTCCGCGAACTCTTCAAAAAAGGCGAGGGCGAAGAAAAACTCCCCCTCACGCAGCGTCAAAGCTTCAAAACAGTCATCTCTTCTATCAAAGAAATTGACTACTTTACCATTTTGCTACTCGCTTCTCTCTTTGTTGTCATTGGCGGAATCAGCGAAGCGGGCATCATTTCCATGATTGGTGACGGCATTGCCTCTATGGGCGGTGCAGGTGACGGAAAGAATGCGGTATTCCTCATTTATACCGTGATTGTATTTGCCTCTGTGATTCTTTCTGCCTTTATTGACAATATCCCATATACACTTACCATGCTGTCTGTGGTATCCAGCGTGGTGGCGGGTTTGTCGGCAAAAGGCATTGTGGTAGATCCCAAACTCTTTTACTACGGGCTTCTCTGCGGTGCAACGCTGGGAGGCAACCTGACTCCGATTGGCGCGTCTGCCAACATTGCCGGTATCGGTATTTTGCGCCGTGAAGGTCATGAAGTGAAAACAAAAGACTTTATGCGCATTGGTATCCCCTTTACCCTTGTGGCTGTGCTCACGGGCTATCTGCTCATTTGGCTTTTCTGGAAACCTTAATGTTAGGAATGGTGTAATCGATGAAATTTTTACATTTCTTTTTGCCCCTTGCTTTTCCCAAAGACGGACTGGCAGGATTTACGAAAAATTGTTTCTTTTGTGCGGTAGGTCTGTTTGCCTCGGCACTATTGACTTCGATTTTTGCCGGTCTGGGCGGAAATTGGGCGTATGGCTCAATCCCCTGTGGACTGGTTCTCCTCTACTTTTTGCTCTCTTTTGCATTTGCGGTGCTCGGCTTCTTTGGCGTATGGCCCAAAAAAGAGGAGATAGTGCAAGATGCCGCCCCAATACCTGAAAATACAGCGTCGGAAGAGCAAGTGGGTAGCGAAACTGAAACGCCCACCGAAGCTGACCAAGCCTAAATTCATACAATGAGATTATCAAAAACGGCACTCATCTGCTTGACGAGTGCCGTTGTTTTTTTGAATTGTTTTAGGAGAGCAAGGCTCTGTCGCTAGAGAAAGTGCTACCGCTGGTTTGCGCGAATTTTTCGAGCAGAATTTCTACGGTGAGATGCTTCTTTTCTTCGCCTTCGATATCCAAAATAATGGTGCCGTCCTTCATCATAATCAGCCGATTGCCATAGGTGATGGCATCCTGCATATTGTGAGTGACCATCATTGCGGTGAGGTTTTGATCTTCAATCAGTTTTTGAGTTAAGGTCAGCACTTTTTGCGCTGTTTTGGGGTCAAGTGCTGCGGTATGCTCGTCCAGCAGGAGGAGTTTGGGTTGCTTCATGGTTGCCATGAGCAAAGTCAGCGCTTGTCTTTGACCGCCTGACAGGGTGCCTACCTTTTGAGACATTCTGTTTTCCAGTCCCAGATCAAGGGTTTTCAGTCGCTCAAAATAATCTTCACGCTCTGCGCGACAAATCCCCCAACCGAGTCCTCTTCTTTTGCCACGGCGAGATGCGAGCGCCAAGTGTTCATGAATCTCCATGGTGGCGGCGGTGCCGGTCATGGGATCTTGGAACACTCTACCAAGGTAGGCGGCTCTTTTATGCTCGGGCATATGGGTGAGGTTGATGCCATCAAGGGTGATGGTGCCTTCGTCAGCAGGGAACACCCCTGCCACTAAATTCAGCAGGGTGGATTTGCCTGCGCCGTTGCCGCCAATGACGGTCACAAAATCGCCGGGTTTCAGATGCAAGTCCACGCCGCAAATGGCTTTCTTTTCGGAAACGGTACCGGGGTGAAAGGTTTTGTACACACCATTTATTTTAAGCATTGGTTGTGTCTCCTTTCACTTTCTTTTTGAAGTGGAATTTTTTTGCGATCACGGGGAAAGACAACATAACCACCATAATCACAGCGGCGAGCATCTTTAGATACCCCATATTCAAGCCCCAGTTGACGGCTGCCGTGTAAATGATGAAGTAGATGATACTGCCGAGGAGTACGGAAAATAGTTGCACAGCGAAATTGCGAGATATTTTTGAGAAGAAGGTCTGCCCGATAATGACCGCCGCAAGACCAATCACAATGGCACCTTTACCGTCGCTGATGTCTATGGCACCTCTGTATTGCGCCCAAAGTGAGCCGGAAAGTGCAACCAGACCATTAGAAATGGCAAGACCTAAAATGCGTGTGAAGTGGGTGTTGATGCCTTGGGCACGGCTCATTTTGTCGTTTGAACCCGTGGCACGGATCGCACAGCCGATTTCGGTGCCAAAGAAGTAGTAGAGCACGCCTATGACCGCGGCAGTTAAACCAAGCAAAACAAGCAAAGAAAAATCATTTTTTGCCAAATTCACCAAGCGAAACACCTTGCGCGAATTTTTCAGCGCGAGATTGGCGGCTCCGCCCATAATATTGACGAGGTTGATGGACCATAAAATCAGTTGCGTTAAAATACCGGACAAAATCATGGGGATGCCCATGTAGGAATGAAGTATGCCTGTCAAAAATCCTGCCGCCATGCCTGCCAGCAAGGCCAAGAGCATGGAGAGGGGAACGGAATAGCCCATATTCATCATGACAATACAGACGGCACCGCCCGTGCAGAAGGAACTGTCTACGGTTAAATCGGCAATATCCAAAATTTTGAAGGTGATGTAAATACCGAGTGCCATAATGCTCCAAATCAGACCTTGGACAACGGCACCTGGAAGTGCATTTATAAAGTTTAACATTTCTTTTTCCTTGTTTTGTGATGAACTTCTTTATAGTATCTGCCAAGAAACGAGTTTAATTCGTTTCAATTGCTACATATCCTTGTGCTTCAAGTGCGGCAGTATCAATGCCAAACTCTGCGCAAATCGTGGGATTGTATTTTTTGGTAAAATTAGGTGCGTATTCAATAGGCATTTCGGAGACTTTGGCTTCGCCTTTGAGAATTTTGGCAGCCATCAGCCCTGTGGCATAGCCCAGGTCGTAGTAGTCGATGGTCAGCGTTGCCACGCCACAAGATTTGCAAACGCCTTCTTCGCCTGTAATGACGGGTGTGGGATTGTTGTCCAAAGTGTTGCGGATGGTTTCTGCATTGCTTGCAGCCACGTTATCTGTGGGGATATAGAGGACGTCGCTTTCTTGCGCTGCTTGGGTGGTAACGGGGATGACGTCATTAGAATCGCTAAATGAGAAGGTTTTGACGGTTTTGCCTTTGCTTTCCAGGAAAGCTTTCACCACTTCTACTTGATATTTGGAATTGGCTTCGGAGGAGCAGTACAAAATGCCAACATTTTGAGCATCTGGGAAGAGATCAATAATCATTTGGGCTTGATCTGCGAGGGGAGCGAGGTCGGACGTGCCGGATACGTTGGTGCCGGTGACGCCTGAGAAGTTTTCAATACCGAGTGCAACACCGTATTCGGTGACGGATGTGCCGAGAATCGGAATTTGTTCGGTTGCCGCATAAGCCGCTTGGAGAGCGGGAGTGGCGTTTGCCATGATCAAATCTACATTTTGAGACACGAAACTGCTGACGATCGTTTTGAAGTTGGGGATTTCACCGGATGCATTTTTATTGATAATGGTGACGTTTTCTGCACCGAGCTCAGCATTCAGAGCGTCAATAAAGCCTTGTGTAGCGGCGTCAAGTGCCACATGGGGAGCCAGTTGGCAAATGCCAACGGTGAATGTGTCTTTGCCATTGTCTTTGCCGCAAGAGAGCAAAGAGAGGGTGGTGGCGCACAGCGTCAGCGCCAGGACGACAGATAGGATTTTTTTCAGGGTTTTCATTTTTGTGGTTCTCCTTTGAAATGGTGTTTTCACACTCGCATGGAGTGCGGCGGGGACATATTGGCACGGGCACATTTTGCTCTAAAAACAAAAACGCGCCTCTGTGCCATAAGGCTGCAGAGACGTCTGAGACGTGTTACCACTCTACTTTACCCTTTCCTTGCGAAAAAGAGCCTTTGCGGGCATCGGTGCTGTCGTTGCACGAATGTCCTACGATATCACGGTCGAACCCGTTGCGTCCTACTGAGAAAAAACCGTTCAGCGCACAGCTCCTGAAATGTATTCACGCCCGCCCCCCGTTTGCCTTGCACCACCCGGCAACTCTCTGTACGGTTTTGGCAGATGCTACTGGTTTTCGATCATCGCCTTTGATGCGTCAATTATAACACCGGATTTTGCCTTTGTCAATAGGTTTTTTGCATTTTTGGGCACGTTATTTTTTTCACAAAATTCACGATTTTCTGACATATATCATGGATGAAAAAAGCAAAAAAATACCAAGAGAAAATTTCTACTCTTGGTATTTTTTCATTTGGCGGTCGAAGGGTTGACTCAAGGGCTTGTGGCAAGGAGATAACTTGACACGATATACATTTTTGCGAGACGAAGTATGGGGGATTAGTAAGAACCAAGTCTTTTTACTTCTTCTACGATAGCGCGCATTGTTTCCAAACTAACGGAATTGGGCACGGAGTGGTCGGAGGAGAAGATAAAACCACCATTTTCTTTCATGGTGGGCACAAGGGCGCGGATCTCTTCCAAAATGGCTTCGGTATCATTCCAAAGCACAGCGTTTACGCCACCGTGAAACACCAGTTTGTCGCCATATTTTTTCTTGAGTTCCAGGGGCTTCATGCCGGCTTTCACTTCCAGAGGATTGAGAGCGTCGATACCCACGTAGTTGACCAGAGTATCCACAAAAGACATGATGTCACCGCAGGAGTGCAGATGGGCTTTCACGCCACGTTCATGCGCCCAGTCAACGGCGCGTTTGTGCACGGGTGCTAAAAGTTCTTTATACATATCAAGAGAGAAGAAGGTAGAGCCTTTGTAGCCCATATCATCCCACCAGTGAATACTGTCGAAATGATAGCCCGCATCCCAGATTTGTTCAAAGAGGGCAATGCTCATATCGAGGTAGGTATTGAACATATCCACCACCCAGTCGGGATCTTCGTACATTGCCACCAAAATCGTTTCTGTTCCGCTCATCCAAGAGTGAGTCACGTCAAAGCCAAACCAGAAGTTGGCTTGGGTGAATTGACCATTTTTTTGCCAGAGAGGGAAGTTCTTTTTGAGATGCTCCCAGTTGATGCGGTCGGGGGTGGGTTTCATGCGCGCTTTGGCTTCTTCCCATTTTTCGGGTGTGGTGATGGTGAAATCCAAAAATTCAGGGGTGGAGTCAAGCAGTTTGGGTTGCTTCATGGTCACGCCCCAGTTGGTTTTCACGATTTGGTATTCGGGGGTATCTTCCAAGACGATCTGAGGGTATTGCGGGGTGATATCCACGCCGATGGCTTGGATTTTATCTACGCCGAAAAAGGTTTCCCACTCCATGCCTTCGGGCATTCCTTCTTTGATCCAACGGGCAAGTGTGCCGCGCCAAGGATTATCGCAAATCGGAATACGGTCGGCCTCTCTATGCTCATACATACGCAAAAAGCGCTCGCGGCTTGTCATCTCAAAAGACATAGCAATTCTCCTTTTTCTCGAAAAATACTGTCTAAATGCATGAAAGTGATGCTCAATATGCAAATCTCCGCGCATCACTCACGGATAGCAGGGGATAGTAAAACAATTATAGCACGTTTTATAAAAAAAGCAATCGCTAAAGCCAATTTCAGGCGATAAAATTTTTATTTTGAAGCAAAGGCACCGTTTTGCAAGAAAAATACAAAAAAAATAGGTTTAAAAGTGGTTTTTGACGGCTTTTTTATCCTCAATCGCCAAAATTATAGTTGACAAAGGTAATTATTAGATGTATAATAAAAGCAATAAAATATTTATTTTTTTAGGAGGAATTTTAAAATGGGTTTACAAGGCAGCACCAAATACGATCTTGACATCGTATTTTGCATTGACGTAACTGGTAGTATGGGTCCTATCATGGATGAGGTTAAGAGCAAAGCTCTCGGCCTGCACCAACTGATTGTGGAAAGATTCGAAAGAGAAAACAAACCGATCGACCACGTTCGCGTAAAAGTGATCGAATTCTCTGACTATGCCACCGAAGGCGGCGCAGCTATCAAAGAAAGCGATTTCTTGAATCTGCCCGATGACGCAGACACCTTCTCCGCTATCATCAGCTCTATTGATGTTGGCAGCAGAGGCGGCGACGATCCCGAAAACGGTCTGGAAGCTGTTTACAAAGCATTCATGTCCGACTGGGCTCCTCTGGAATCCGGCAAGAAAAACAGACAAATCATCGTTGTCTTCTCCGACGCTTATCCCATGAACTTCCAAGAGAGAAGCGGCTGCGCTGACTACGAAGATGGTGACTATCCTGAATCCTTCACCGACCTGCAAGAAATGTGGGGCGAAGGCAAGAGCGCACAAGGTGGCGTTTGCAGAACAAAGATGGTTTACAACAACCACCGTCTCGTTCTGTTCGTACCTAACGGTAGCGACGAAGCAGGACACACTTGGGATGGCTTGGCAGCTTTCGAAAGCACCACCAAATATCCCGTTAACCCTGCCGATGGTCTTGAAGGTATCGACCTGAGCGTTATCATTGACGAAATTTTCAAATCCTGCTAATAACTGCTGTATTTCGCCTTGGGCGTAATACAACATAGAAAAGGGGCTGTTCATTCCAAGTTTAGGGAGAAAAGCAAATCCTCTTGCACTTGGTGACGGAGGAGTTTTTTGACTCATTCTTGCGGTGCACAGCCCCTTTTTACATATCCAATTTTATTTTTTTGATTACATAATTTTTTATTTTTAGAAACACGTAAAAAGCGTGTCGGAGGTTTGATATGCGGGAACATTTTATTGTAAATACAGATGATAATTCACTTTTCCCTAATTTGACATTTTGCAACATTGCGCCTGACAGCGTGACCATGTATGGGGAAAGAAGAACATTGGATAAAGCGTGCGGTGAGGACGCCTATCCTCTCGTGGCGCAAATTCCTTGTGGAGAGGGAAAGGTGCTTCATATGACGCTGGCAGATGACGGTCTGGGTAGCGGTAGCACCAAAAACTATTGTCTGCAAAAGTACATAGAAGACTATATGCACGAATTTTTCCCCGATACCAAACCGAGCGATACCAGACGTGTTGCACGTTTGGCTTTGGGGCTGTTGCTTAGACGCTTATTCCCCGAACTGTTTTCCGAAAAAGAGATCTATGAAGAAGTGAGAGCCTATGCAGAGCGCAATTTCGGCATCTCTCCTCTCTACTCTTTCTTTGGCGGAGAAAAAGACGAGACGGGCAATGATTATTTGCCTCCTTTGGATGAGCCGTTTTTCAAACGTACAAGTGCCTATGTGGGTGCCAGACTCACCTCTGTGGCCATGTATTACTTCCTTATTCGTTATTTTAGAGACGAAAACCATCGCGTAGAAAAATGGGATGCTGAAAACACGAAAGCCCTGTGTGACGCGATGACTGCCTATGTGCAAGGCGAACTCAAAGACAATCTTCTCCAAGAGGATAAATGGGGCAGAATGTTTGGTGCACAAGTAGAATACGAAGACGGTAATGCCGCTGGTTTCCAAATTGGTAGCAACGTTTTGAGATATTATCTGCCCAATACCTTTGGTATTTGGCTTGCCATAGAAGATGGCGAGGATATTTCTGCTGCTTGCTTCCATATCGGAGACGTGCGTTGCTATGTCGTAGATGGCAAAGAGGGTGTTTGGCAAGTCAGCTGTGACGATGCTTTCCCCGATAACGCCATGTCCGCTTTTATTTCCTTTGGCCCTCAAGCTAAACAAGGTGAGATGGGAGATAAAGGCTATTACACAGATAATATCATTAAATGTAGATATATGAGCCTCAAAAAACCCTGCGCTTTGCTCTCTTTGTCGGACGGTGTATATGACACAGCCGAGGCTGACGATCCCGGTTTCCGTTTTGAAGCGAAATTGCAAGAGACTCTGCGCCAATGCAGAAGCATGGATGATGTATTTTATTTGGTGGCAAAACGCCATTACTTCCATGTGGATAGCTTTGAGGCATCCAGACAATACAATACCTTAATTGGTACTCCCGCCGCAGGCGTGAAACTCGACGACAGTGCATCTATGGCACTCAAAGCCTTCTGGACGGAGGACGTGTATCAGTTCTCTGACCTGCTTAAAGGCGAGACACGCCTTGACCGCATGATCAAGTTGGAAAAAGAGGGCAAGATCATGATTCACGAGCCCAAACCTCGTGTCAAATCCAAGGATACCAACCTCTTTGCTATTCTTTCCGGTTTGCGCCAAGCTTTGGATAAAACCTATAAAAAGCCCATTCAAGCCATTGTCAACCAAATCTTTGAGATTGCAGGCGATGCCATTGGTGGCGTGTCTTCTGTGTTTGGCATCTCCGGCGATGGTTTGGCAGACGTGCTTGGTCGCAACAATCGCGGTAAACGTATTTGGGATAGTTATTTCCAAAATCTCGCCAATGTGATTTTTGAAGATCTTGAACGCTATCAAAACGGC
>JAGBWH010000163.1 GCA_017629925.1 Clostridia bacterium | reverse complement strand
TGGGAGAGGACATCGACCATACCGCCATGCCGCCGAAAATGAAGATGTGTTGCCCCTTGCCTGAGGCACTCATGGAAGACATGAAACAAGCCGTGGGACAGGTATTCAGAGACGCCCACGAAAAGGAAAGGGTATATCCCGCCCTTGAATATGACATTGCCGCCGCCATGCTCAAAGATGTGGTCAAACGCGAGCGTTCTCGCAAAAAAGAGGATAGCAGGCTCTCTCTTGAAGCCAAAAAAATCCTCCGTGGGTTTGGTATTCATGCAAAACAAGTGCTGGTGCTGGGGCAAAAAGAAAAACGAGTGCTTGTAAAAGGCATGAATAAAACCCCACACGAAGGGCTACTTCCCAAAATCAAACGAGAACTTGAGACGCTGTGCGGTTGTCCCTTCTCTTTCCCCCACGTGGATGTGGAGGGAGATACCATTTATATGGAACTTATCGCCATGAAACGATACCAAGCAGAGACAGCAGTGGTCATGCGGTCAGCCTTGCCCGGAGACATTTCGGGAGACACAGTGAGATTTTTTGACGTGGACGACTACGCCTTTTTCGCCTTACTCTCCGACGGCATGGGCACAGGCAAGGAAGCGGCTGCGGTGTCTGGGCTTTGCACATCCTTTTTGCAAAAGTTGCTGGAGGCAGGTTGCCACCGCACCACCGCCGTGAAACTGCTCAACCAAACGGTGCGGACAGGCTGTCGCGGATCGGGTGCTACCCTTGATTTGGTTGAAATTGACCAAATTTATGGTGAGGCGTGCTTTTTGAAAGCAGGGGCGGCGGCATCGTATATCAAACGAGGCACGCAACTGTTTAGAGTGCGCTCCAAAACCATTCCGCTGGGGTTGCTCAAAGACCCCGACACAGAAAAAGTGCGCTTCCGCCTGGAAGCAGGGGATGTGATCATTCTGCTCTCCGATGGCATTAGCCAAATGCCCGAGGACAATCCCACCATCAGCGCCGCCCTCTCCTGCGATTGGGGCGACAAGTCACTGAGCGAAGTCGCCTCCGGTATTTTGAGTGCATCTTCCGTGGAAGGTGAGCGCGCAGACGACATGACCGTGGCACTCATCAAAATTGCCAAAGCCACCTAAAGTCTACATGAGAAAAAAAGAGCAAACAGGCAAGCAAAAGGTCATACGCTTGCAGGTTTGCTCTTTTTGAGTGTCATACAATGATTAGACAAAATAACTTTCGCCGGAGTGAAGGGCATAGATGCCCACCCTGGTCGGTGGTTGACCAAACATGGATGCCACCGCCAAAGCATAATAGCGAAGCTGCTCGCCGTGACGGGCAAAGAGTTTGGCTTTTGCCAGATCATGGCTTGCGCGTTCCTCTTTGGTCAGGCGGTCGGTTTTGTAGTCAATGAGGGTAAGCGTGCCGTCACCGGCGATGACAAGGCAGTCAATGACACCTTGCACCAGCACCGTTTCGCCTGCTAATTTCACCTTTAATTCTTTGTCACTTGTGAAATCACTTGCAGGCAAGCGCACATGAAAACGAAATTCTCGTTTCACCTCGTGGGCGTCCTCCAGCATTGCCAAAAGGGGAGATTTGCGGAAGCGTTCCAGTTCTTCCAGACGCACCAAATCCGCCGTTTTTTGGTCAATGTAATGCGCATTGACTAAACGCTCCAGCTCTGCTTTTGCTCCGTTCTTTTTCAGCAGGCTAAAATCGCAAAACTGCATGAATAGATGCGTAGCCGTACCCCTATCGGTGGCAAGATGGCTTTGGTCAGGCTGATGGAAGGCGGGGAAAATATCCCCTTCGTGACCACGAGCAAGCACCGTCATATCATTTTCGCTTTGATCAAGCACCACAGGCGAAAGGCGCGAGACGGCAAGTTTGCCCGGTATATGATGTAGATAGGCGTATTCATAGGTGGTATCAAAACGCCTGTCTATCTCCTCCAGCAATGCGATGTCCACTGCGGGGGTGGTTGTCTCTGTTGCCTTGGTTGGCTTTGCGCTCGCTTCATCAGGGGCGATGACCTCTACATTCTCTTCGCCCACGGCGGCACAAATCATGGTAAAATAGTTTCTCGCATGAAGAATACCCCATTCTGTGGGGGCATCTGCCAAGCGACGCGCACGGGCAAACCAACTGTCTACTTTTGCCCCTTTTGTGGGAGATGCCACCAAATAAAGACGTTCTTTGGCACGTGTCATTGCCACATAAAGAATACGCATTTCTTCTTCGATGCTGTCCTTTTTGATGGCATCCTTCACCGCTTCGTGAATGGGCGTCATCACCGTGGCAAATCCGCTTTTATCTCTCTGTGTCATGGAAAGCCCCAGAGAGGAGTGAAATAGCAAACGACTGCGCAAATCCATCTCGTTTGGCGCTTTACCGCAACCACACACAAACGTCACGGGGAATTGTAGCCCCTTCGAGGCGTGAATGGTCATCAGGCGTATTTTTTGAGGATCAGGATCTTGGCGAGGTGGGGTTTTGATGGTGTTGTTTGTGGCAATCAGTTGATTGAGATACTCGATAAAGGCATGCAATCCCTTAAACTCCGATGCCTCAAATCCACGGGCGTATTGATAGAGAAGCAGTAAGTTTTCCCTGCCGCCTCCTTTGGCAGAGGCAAGAGAAAGCAAACCTGTTTCTTCATACATACGGCGGAGCAATCTGTCAACGGGAATACTCTCCGCCAGCAGACGATATTTTTTAACGACAGAGATAAACGCTTTGAGTTTCTCGTCGGTGGGATGGGCTTCGCTATACTCACAAACAGAGAGCCAGAGGGGTGTCTCTTTGCTCGTTGTTTCTCTGATACGCGTTAAATCATCTTGGGTGAAATAAAAGAGGGGAGATTGCATCAGCCCTGCAAGGTAAATGTCTCGCAGAGGGTTGTCCACGCTGCCAAGCAAGCATAGGCAAAGGAGCACCTCCGGCACAAGGAAAAAGTCTCTGGTGTCTCCCAGTTCGACCTCAAGCCCCTCGTCTCTCAATGCAAGGGCGAAGTCTCCCCCTTTGTTTTTGACCGAACGAAGCAAAATCGTGATGTCCCCGGGACGATATTTGGGCTTGCCGTTTTCCTTGAGAGAGAGCAGACGGCGAATTTCTTTTGCCACATACACCGCCTCTTCCGTGGGGGCGTTGGACTCGAGTTGGTCCTCTGTCTCTTCTTCGTCTGTTTCGGTTGTTGTGTTATCCTCGGCGGAATTGTCCACTCTCTGGCAGAGCACCACCTTGGGTTTTTCTTCACCGGGCTTGCCGCACCCCCATTTCAGGCGGTCTTCATGCACATACCCGATACTTTCCCCGCCATGCCCAAACAAAAAGTCAAAGACTAAATTGATGCCAGAAATGACCGTCTCCACAGA
>JAGBWH010000162.1 GCA_017629925.1 Clostridia bacterium | reverse complement strand
TTTTGGTGTTGGGCAAGGCGAGAGGTGGGGAGCTGTTCTGTGGTCACATTTTCAGCGGAGCAGGTCAGCACAAATAAGAGCCCATCTCCCCCGTCGATGATCGCTTGGCGAAATCCGTAGGGGATCTCTTGGTAGGTGGCAGTAAAGAATACATGAAAAGCATCTTTGCCCGAAAGCTGTGCATCGTCCTGTTCCACGATGGTAAAGTCGGTATATTTTTGCTCAAAACCGGAACGCGACGCCTCAAAATACTCCTTTGGCGTCAGCGCAGAGTCAACGGTTGCCACCGACAAGGAGGAACGGTCAACCGAGCTGACATACACTTGCAGAATATCACCGGTATAGTAGGTGGTCCATCCGTCTGGCACATAGAGGGAAAATCCGTCTTGCTGGGGGATAGAGGCGAGTACATATCCCTCAGGCACATCAGACGTTTGATTTGTGCCACAACTGGCAAGAAACAGCATAATTACAAGGCACAAAATGAGGTATTTTACAATATGTTTCATACTGTTATCCTTAAAAATGGTTAAAATTTGAGCTTTATTTTTGCGCGGCAAGCAGTTCTTCTGCGGCGGTGAGAACAGCGAATTTTCCGCTTTCGTAGGTTAACCCCCCCTGCATATAGGCAATATAGGGAGGTCTCACAGGGCCGTCTGCGGAAATTTCCACAGATGAGCCTTGGGTGAAGGCGCCAGCCGCCATGATGACGGGATCGTTATATCCGGGCATATCCCAAGGCTCGCAGGTGAGATACGCATCCACGGGAGAGCCATGCTGAATGCCACGGCAAAAGGCAATGAGTCCCTCGGCAGATCCGCAATGAATGGCTTGGATAATATCGGCGCGAGGTTCGTCGTAGGCAGGGTTGGTATGGTAGCCCATTTGGCTGAAAATATAAGCGGCAAAGTGGGCAGTTTTCAGGGCTTGCGCAACGGTATGGGGGGCATAAAACAACCCTTTATACAGCGATTTATTGAGCCCCATAGACGCCCCAACTTCTCCACCGACACCGGGTGCGGCATAGCGGTTGGCGCAAAGGGAAACGGCTTTGGCTGTGCCTACCAGATATCCCCCCACTTCCGCCATCCCACCGCCGGGATTTTTGATAAGGGAGCCGATGCAAAGGTCAGCCCCGTAAGCGGTAGGCTCACGAAGAGAGACGAATTCGCCATAGCAGTTGTCAATGACCACATAGGCGTTGGTTTTTTCTTTGATATGGCGCACAAAACCGCCAATCTCTTCTGCGGTAAAGGACACTCTATCTTGATAGCCTTTAGAGCGTTGAATAAAGACGACTTTTACCTGTTCTCCATAGGTGGCAAGGGCTTGGTCTACCTTTTCCATATCAAGGGTGCCATCCTTCATTTCCACCTCTTTGTAGGTGACGCCAAAATCTTTGAGAGAGCCTGAACCTTCCTCGCCCGTCAGCCCAATCACGTCACTTAACGTGTCGTATGGTCTGCCTGTCACAGACAGGAGAATGTCTCCGGGGCGAAGCAAGCCAAACAGCCCCAAGGTGAGCGCATGAGTGCCGGACAGAATAGAGGTGCGCACCAAAGCCGCCTCTGCTTCAAAGACGGTTGCCCATACTTTTTCAAGCGTATCTCTGCCCATGTCGTCATAGCCGTATCCGTCTGTGGGGGCAAAATGGGCATAGGACACACGATGGTCTCTAAAAGCTTTCAAAATTTTGGCTGTGTTCTCTTCTGCCACCTGGTCAATTTTTGCAAAGAGAGGGGCAAGTGCCACCTCTGCTTGCTGTTTTAATGCATATATATCCATCATATACTCACCTTATTCGGACAAACCGCAAAGTGCCACAAGGTCCGTTTGACACAAAGCAACGGTGAGATCAATGCAAGCCTCAAGGTCTTTTTTATCGACGGTTTCCACGCCTGAATGGATATAGCGAGAAGGAATACTGATACCGCCTGCATAGGCACCGGCACCTGCCAGTTGAATGGCGGAGGCATCTGTGCCACCTGCGGTCAGCACTTCTGTTTGGTGAGGGATTTTATTGTCTTTTGCCAATTTGTGCATACCTCCAACCAAAGCGGGATGGCAGATAAGCGAAGAGTCTTTGACTTTGATAGCCACACCCTTGCCTTGGCTGACAGCCATGGTGTGTGCACCGGGAACATCACCTGTGGCGGTGACGTCAACGGAAAAACCAAAGTCAGGCATGATGCCAAAAGCAGCGGTACGACCGCCGCGGCAACCCACCTCTTCTTGCACGGAAAAGACGAAGTAAATATCGTCGTTTACTTGTGCGGGCAGTTTGGCTGCTGCCTCCAGCAAAATGGCACAGCCTGCTCTGTCATCAAGCGGTCTGCCTGCCCATACTCTGCGGGAAATAGCCGTTACATCGCTTTGGAGATGGAAGGTGTCACCGATTTTCACACGCTTTTCGGCATCCTTTTGGCTATACGCACCAATATCCACATAGCAGGTGGCATATTTGGGATCATCGGCTTTTCCGGCTTCGCTTACGAGCAAACCTTTTACACCGTTTGCAAACACCACAGGACCGTAGAGCGCCGCGCGAAGATTGATACCACCAAGAGGGGCAAAACGGATAAAGCCTTTCTCGTCAATGTAGTTGACGATAAAACCAATTTCATCCATGTGGGCAGAGAACATCACCTTTTTCGGAGATGCGCTGCAGCCTTTTTTGAGGGCAATCAGGTTGCCCAACGCATCGGTGGAGACGCTATCCACATAAGGGGAGATTTTCTTTGCGATATATTGAGCCACAGGGGCTTCAAAACCGGATACGCCGTGAAGACGGCACAGTTGTTTAAGCGTTTCAAATAACATTTCTTTTTACCTCACAGTTGCGCGGGAAAGGCTTTGAGCATTGCCCACACTAAATTTTCAATGGATTCACAATCTCGCAAGTCAACGACGCACGCTGCGCTGTGAATATAGCGAGTGGGTGCGCTTAATGCCAATACTTTCGCTCCGCCGACGCTTTGCTGAATATGTTTGGCATTGTTGCCACCCGACACATAGCGTTTCACCTGTACAGGAATGCCTTCTTTTTTGGCGGTCTCTTGGGCAAAGGCAATCATAGAAGAGTCGTAAATGGTGCCGTTGTCTGCAAGAGAGAGCGCACCGCCACAGCCTTGGTCAGCCACGCGAGAGGCTTTAGGCACGTCCGCGAGATCTGCGATTGCGGTGGATTCCAAAATGAAGGCGTGAGTGGG
>JAGBWH010000019.1 GCA_017629925.1 Clostridia bacterium | reverse complement strand
AGGAAAACGTGCAGGTGGAAGAGACCAAGCACCCACCGCTTTTTAGCATTTTAGCGGCATGAGAGAGAATTTCTTTTTGCCGTTTGGCGCAAAACAGCGGGCTGCTTTCTTGCCATTCCTCTATGGCTTCGGGTGTTTTGCGAAACATACCTTCGCCTGAGCAGGGAGCGTCTACCACAATCGCATCAAAATAGTGAGGAAGATATTGCGCCAAGTTTTGGGCGTCTGTGTGCGTCACCACCGCATGACGGATGCCCATGCGCTCAATATTTCCTGCCAAAATCGCGCATCTGCCCGGATGAATTTCATTGGAAACGAGCAGACCACTCTCACCGATTTTGTTGGCGATTTGGGTGCTTTTCCCACCGGGTGCGGCGCATAAATCCAGCACACGCATCCCTTTTTTTAGTGCCAAACAGCAAACAGGTGTCATGGCAGATGGCTCTTGCATATAGTATGCGCCCGCATGGTGAAGCGGTAATTGCCCTACACTTTTCTCGCTTTCCACCAAAAAGCAATCCTCGCTATAAGAGAGGGGTGTGAGCGCGTGTTCTTGCCATTCCTCGCAAATGAGGGCAGGGACATGGCCGGTGCTCCCCTTGCAAAGATTAACATGAAGTCCTCTTGTAGGAGGGGCGCATAGTGCCGTTTGGTAGGCGTCGTAGTCAAAGCCCTGTAAAGCCTTGAGATTTGCAATATATTCTTTTGGTAACATATTTTTTCCTTTCAAACAAAAGGGGTTGTTCACTCCTCTATTTTAACACATTTTTGACGGTTGTGCAATTCTTTTTCAAATTATCCTCGCCACACTTGCAAAATGCCTTCCTTTTTGGTATAATACTACTATAAAAGTTGATCAAAATGAGGAATTGATATGAAATGCATACGTCGAGGGCTCGTTGCCTTGCTACTGTGTCTATCCATGGTCTTTCTTTGGGGATGTCAGAAAGAGGGTATTTATAAAGAGGAAAGAAGTTCCCTAAAAGACCGAAAAGTCATGGCGAAAGTGGGAGACTATAAAGTGCGCTATGAACTCATGCGCGCCTTGTTTTATACCGTCAAAGATGGTGTAGACAACGGGGACGACAGCGTGTGGTCATCAGAGCAAGCCGATGAGTATTTTGATGCCGCCATGGTGGAAATTGAATCGGCACTCCGCCAAATTTACGGCACATTTGCCCATCTGGAAGCCTGTGGCATTGATCCGTTTGGCGATGATATAGACGAGCTTGTGTATGAATATGTGAGAAAAGATATCGAAGGCGGTTATGCCAACAATAACTACATCACCGGCTATGGCTCAAAGGACGCCTACCTCAAGGCACTTGAAGACCGCCATTTCACAGACGCCGCCAACCGTATTCTCTACCGCATGGCAGCGGCAAGTTCTGTTTTGCATGACTACTATCTGGAGACCTATGCCGACGGTAGCATCGCCATCTCTGACGACATGATAAAGAACTTTTTGCTCAGCGACGACTGTATTCATGTGCATTGGGTATATATTGAGAGAAACAGCCACTATACAGACGCCCAGCAGCAAGCCTATCTCGACGAAGTATGGCAAAAACTAAAAGCGCTCGAAGGCTCGCCCAACATACTCCAGTTGGTCATTACCTATGGATATAATTTAGCCGCCGCCAATTTAGAAAACGGCTTTTACATCACTGAGACAACCATGGGCTCCACCTATCGTCCCATCGTGGAAGCCGCAAAAACCCTTTCTCCCTATGAGGTGAGTTCTGTGGTGGAATGTGCGGACGGCTACTATATTTTGGTAGGGCTGCAAAAAAACGCCGACGACCTTTTGGTGAATTCCGTTTACAAAGAAGTGACCAATCTTTATATCACCAATCAACTGTATACCGACATTGACTTGGCAGGTCAAGCGCTTGATATTACCTACAAAAAAGCATTTGACAAATACCGTGGCAAAAAACTCGATTAAAAGGCAAGAAAAAACCATACCGTTTTATATTTTTTATGACATAAACGATCAAAAAGAGCGTGAAGACAAAAAACACTTCGCGCTCTTTTTTTTCACATTTTATCCGTCTTTTTCTACTTATTGCATCACATAAAAAATGGGCATTTGGTGCAGATTAAAGAGTAGCAAAAGAAAGGATGAAAAAGGAAAATTCTGTTTTCCTAAATGATAGATATGAAACATACCCAACTGAAAAAAATCTTATCTTTTAGTTTGTGTTTGCTCTGTGCGGTGTGGCTGGGCGTTGGCACCGTCATTCCCGTATGGGCGCAAAACCAAACCATAGAGGAGCCGACCGCACAGGCGTTTGGACTCAAAAAGGAAACCCAAACCGCCTTTCCTTTACTGCAAGGGAAACCTGTTTTTCGCTTGTTTCCCAAAGCCAAAACCGCCACAACCACGCCGCCCCCTCCCCCTTCCTCCGAAAAAACGCTTGACGCCCCCTCACTCTCTCCCAAAAAACGCAGAGCCCAGCAAACCGACAATTTTCCCTCTTCGCTATGTGTGGGCGGAGAAACCTTCGGCGTGCGCCTGCTTGCACAAGGCGTACTCATTGTGAGCGCAGGCGAAAAAGAGAAACTTCACCCCGCATACGATGCCGGTGTGCGCCCCCTTGACTGCATTATTGAAATGAATGGGCAAGCGGTAAAAACGGTGGAGGACGTGGGCAAGATACTGCAAAATTCGGGCGGTTCTGCCGTCACAATGACCTGTCTTAGAGAAGGAAAAAAGCTGAATTTCCGCATAACCCCCTACTATGAGCCAGAAAATGGCAAGTACAAGGCTGGAATTTGGATACGCGACAGCGTGGCCGGCATTGGCACGCTCACCTACTATCACCCCACCACAGGAGAGTTTGGCGGACTCGGTCATGGTATATGCGACCTTGACACAGGCAAACTCGTTCCCATCTCCGGAGGTGCGGTGCTTGATGTCAACGTGACGCAAATTGTCAAGGGTGAGTGTGGCAAACCAGGTGAACTGCGTGGTTTTTTGAAGCAAGACAAAAAAGGTGCGCTCATCAAAAACCACGATTGCGGTGTCTTCGGTGTCCTTGCCCCTGTCCCTGAACATGGCACTCCCACACCGGTGGGCAAACGCCACGAACTGCACACAGGCCCCGCCACTCTCCGTTGCGCTTTGGGAGAGTCCACCCCAAAAGACTACGCCATTAAGATCACCGATATTGACTATCACTCCACAGGCTCCAAAAGTTTTGCCATTACGGTATGCGACGAAGCGTTACTCTCTGCCACAGGTGGCATCATCCAAGGCATGAGTGGCTCACCCATCATCCAAGACGGCAAACTGGTAGGGGCTGTCACCCATGTGCTGATTGGCGATCCCACCCGTGGCTATGGCATTTTCATTGAAAATATGCTGAATGCTGCGCAAATGCAGACGGCAAAGGCAACGTAAAGGCAAAATTGAATAAAAATGTTGTCCTTACTGTAACACACTCCTATTTGGTGTTATT
>JAGBWH010000161.1 GCA_017629925.1 Clostridia bacterium | reverse complement strand
TTTTGCGTGTGGCGAGCCAAATATCAAGGGCATCCCCTTCATATTTGGCTTCTTTTAAGCTGGAGGCTATCTCATTTTGGCAATCGAAATTGGAGTGGTAGCCCAAAATCTCTGCCACAGGATACAGGTCCTCTTCATATTCTCTAAGGTATGCTAAAACTTGCTTATCTTCCAGTAGATATCTTCCCAAGCCATGGGCGATGTTTTCCATTTGGTCTGCTTCAATATGAATTTTGACCACACGGCATTTTTCGTCACCGTCTGAGATGACAACACTTTGGTTTTCTATGGTAATAGAACTGTATTCTTCGAGTAGCGACCAGAGTTCTTTCCACGTGGCACGCAGGACTTTTTTGGTGTCTTTTCCAAAATCATCGGGCATTCCTTTATCAAGAGATTGGAGCGTTTCCATGATGGCAGAAGAGGTTTCTTCGTCAAAAGAGTAGGCAGAGCCTTGCTCATAATGGAAAATAGATTGGCGGAAATCCTCGGCAAACTCACCCTTTTCCGCACCATAAGCGCCGCCGAGCACCTCGCTTTCATTGAGATATACCATCTCGTCTGAGATATATAAATCTCCTTTGAGTGCAACGTCCTCAAATTGTAATTGAAAATCCGAGAGGGCGAATGTACTGTCAGACAACGCAAAATAAAGTGTACCGGAGCTTGACACATCAAGCATCTCATCGTCAACAGATATGTGGTTAAGAGAAAACTTGGCAGAGCCATGCCCAAGTGTCTGATAGAGGGGTTTGATTTCTTTTCGCTGAACCAATTCCAGCACCGTGCCCAGCACCGCTTTTTCTGCGATGACTTTGGGAGAACGGCGGACGATAATAGAGGTGACAGTCAAGGCAATGCCGAGCACAAGCACAACACAAATCACAACTTTCAGTACTACTAAAAGCCATTTTGATTTTCTTGGAGGGGTATTTTGAGAGACATTTTGCATATCGTACACCATCCTTTTTTGCATTTTTCTTTTTTGTGGTGGGCGCAAGCCCCCTGCTTTTTTATGGCTGACGGCATCTTGCCATCATCTTTTTCTATGAGTTCTAAACACCCGAAGGGAAATATCGCTTTGCCTTAGCCTCCGGCATTTGTCAAACGGTGAGTAGAGGTGATTTTGGGAATCGCTTTGAGCTGGGCCATGAGTTCATCGTTATGACTTTGGTAAAGTTCGCGAGGGGTGCATTGGTAGGTGCGGCAGAGTTTTGCGGCGTAGCCAATCACTTCGCCCATCATACCGCCCGTGCGCATCACACGAACGGTGCCAAGCGCATCGTGAGACACGCTGATGTTACGCCCTGCCATGAATAGATTGTTGATATTTCTTGAAAACATGGCGCGCAAAGGGATGAAATAGGGTTTTCTAAATCTTTCGTGGTAGTCTTTTGTGAGGAAAGCATCGCCTTCGTGGAAAGCGGCGTAGAAACGTCTGTCGGGGTAATGCACATCAAAATTCCAAGAGGACGGTACACAAGAGTCGGGGTATGTCACGCCTTTATAGACATCGGATTTGGTCATGACGATATCGCCAAATAGACGTCTTGACTCTCTCTTGCCACCGATATAGGAGGCATGGGCGAGGTGGTAGTTTTCGTAGGTGTGGTCATGGTTTTTAAGGGCGTCTACCGCACCATACATAGCACGCAGGTTGAGGTCTCTGGTATATTCTGCTTTGGCGATGGGATCATGCTCGCATCCGCCTTCCCAAAACCAACAGCCAAGTGAGCCTTCACCTTCGTTTCCGTAGACGTCTTTGACACCTACACGACCGGGAATGTCAATCCCTTTGAGGTCAATCGCCCAGGGGCATTCGGGGAAACTTTGTTTTTTCGCTGTGGGCTCCATATACCAGCAGTTGGTCATGCCCATGTGGCCGTTGGTGGTCACTTCAAAGTCCGCGCCTGCAAGGTAGCCTAAAGTCGCATCACCCGTGCAGTCGAGAAAGAGGGGGGCATGGAGAGTTTTTCTTTTGTTTTCTTTATACGCCCAAACTGTGACGCTTTCAATGGATTGGTTTTCCATTTTGACATCAGTTAAGATATGTTCAAGATAAAGGGCGATGTTCGGCTCGGCTTTGAGTAGTCCGAGTTTTTTTTCATCTTCGTAGTTTTCGCCTCGGTTGGTACAGCCATAGTGACCTGTTTTGGCTTGTTCAAGTTCTGCTACGATGTTGCCAATGCCGGGAAAAGGCTCAAAATGGGTTTCCCCGCCCAGCCACACGCGCACCTCGGAACTGTTGTTGCCACCAACTACGGGACGGTCTTGCACAAGGGCAACTTTCAGCCCTTGTCTTGCGGCGGACAGCGAGGCGCAAATACCGGCAATACCGCCACCGCATACGACCAAATCAAAATTGCCTTGGTCTTGCGGGACTAAAAAATTGCCTGACGCATAGCAAAATGTGGTGACATCCTCGGCTGTTTTGGGAAGTGTGATATTCTTGTCTTGGGTGAGCACCACGAGCCCAAAACGCCCTTCAAAGCCTGTTAAGTCATGAAAGGTCAGGGTATGTTGACCTTGGCTGAGCGAAATTTCTCCACCGTATTCCCAGCCCCACT
>JAGBWH010000160.1 GCA_017629925.1 Clostridia bacterium | reverse complement strand
GCGGTTGCATGAATTGCGCCAAAGGCGCATTTTTTATGCGGGGCGTCGAGGACGTCGCCCCCTACTAAACATTTATGGTATATCGTCCGCGAGATCCTTCACTACGCCGCCCCACCTTTGTCATACTCGAGCGAAGCGAAGCATCTCGTGGGGTGGCTCCATTCGAGGATGACACGCGGAGATGGACAACATTACGAATGTTGCAACAGACACGGTTGGTTATCATGTTTCGGGCGATTCGTGAATCGCCTCTACGATGGTTTGGTATTTTCGGATTATTTCGGCGGGAGCAAGCCCCTCCCCGACCGCTTGAACGTGATATGAATGAATTGATGCTCACGCATCATGAATTGGCTTTGCCATGATTTCTCGTCGGCATTCTGCCTCCTCCATGAATTGAATGGCAACCAATGTGCCGTAAGGCACAATTCATGCCGCAGGCAATTCATGAAATCTATGATTTCAATTCATGCAACCGCAAGGTTGCCATTCATTGCGTGTTCTCCAGCGGAGAACACGCTACTGACCTTATTTTATACATTGGGATAATAGTCACGTGTCAGGTGACAAATGACCCAATTTGGAGTGAATTTCGTGCTACACTATCCTCGCAGACAGCAAAAAGCACAGCCCTTTATCTATCGTGGATAGCGAAGCCACAGACGGCAATGTGAAAGACGGCCCCTTTTTCTGTCTGTACTGTTTTTGGAGAGGAGGTATGATGTGGACTATCAAAGCAAATTCTGCGCACAACTGGTACATTACTTTCGGCATAGTGAACCGACAAGCCCTCCCTCGCTGGCAAAATTTGCAGCGTTGCTTGGTGTTTCTGTTTCCACTTTACGCGCATGGGCCCGTGCGCATAGTGAGTTTGGAGAAGCACTGGATGAAGCAAGGCTCATTTTGCAAGACAAGCTCATTGATTGGGGGCTAAACAAATTGTGCGATGCCACTTTTGCCAAATTTCTTTTGGCAGAGCCAAATGCACTTTGGCCTGAGGCACTCACAGATACGACCATTGATGTGCATATCACTGTAAGTTCATGAAACTTGAACTCTCCGCTTCAAAAAAACAACTGGCTTTCCTTTCTGCCACCGCAGACGAAGTGCTATTCGGCGGTGCGGCAGGCGGTGGGAAATCCTATGCGCAGCTCATGGATGCCTTGCTGTATGGGCTAAAATACCCCCAAAGTAAGCAACTGATTTTGCGCCGCACGTTTCCTGAACTTGAAATGTCGCTCATCCGAGTGGCAAGGTCGGTCTACCCTGCCTCTTTGTTTTCGTATAGGTCTACTGACCACACCGGTAGACTTATCAATGGTTCTCTCATTGACTTTGGCTACTGTGCCAGCGAGGGAGACGTTTTTCGCTACCAATCGGCGGAATACGATACCATTCGTTTTGATGAGTTGACACACTTTACCGAGTTTCAATACCTGTATTTGCTGTCTCGCCTTCGCGGTGCGAACCACTATCCCAAGCAAATCAAAAGTGCCACCAACCCAGGTGGAGTGGGGCATAGTTGGGTAAAGCGCCGTTTCATTGATCCTGCTCCCTATGGCACGGAATTTACCACCGAGGCAGGGACAAAAAGGGTGTTTATCCCCGCTTTACTCCATGAAAATCAATTTCTATGCGAGGCTGACCCCCATTATCGAGAGCGTCTTGAAATGCTCCCCGACAGCCAAAAAAAGGCATTGCTACACGGAGATTGGAACATTTTTGAGGGACAATTCTTTTCGGAATTCTCCTATTCCCTGCACACCTGCGAGCCCTTCCCCATTCCTCTTGATTGGCGACATTTCCGCACCATTGACTATGGCCTGGACTGCCTTGCCTGCCTTTGGGTTGCCATGAGTCCGGACGGGGATGTGTATGTGTATCGAGAATTGTGCGAGGAAAACATGGTCATCTCTCGCGCTTGCGAGGAAATCCTTGCGAGAACACCGCAAAGAGAACACATTTACGCCACCTTAGCCCCTCCTGATTTATGGCAACGAAGCCAAGAATCGGGGCGTAGCAAAGCCCTGCTGTTTCATGAATATGGGGTGAGTTTTACCAAAACGCCAAATGACCGTGAAACAGGATGGCTGGCCATCAAAGAACTGCTCCGCGTGGGGCAAAATGGCAAGGCGAGACTGCATATTTTCCGCACCTGTCCTCGCTTGATTGCGTGTATTCCTGCCCTGCAATATGACCCTCAAAAGCCCAACGATGTGGCAACAGAGCCACATGACATTACCCATGCCCCCGATGCACTACGCGGGTTTGCCATTTATTTTGCACGCCCAACTCCCAAAGAGGACAAAACCATTCATTCCCCCTTCCGTTTTGCCGATATGGAAGAGGATTACCATGGTGCGAGTCCCGAAGAGAGAGAATATCTCCGTCGAAAGTGGGGGCTATGACACAAAAAGGAGTTTTAGATGTATATTGATACCACCACTGACCGCCGTGGTTTTTTTGAGCATCTATATGAAAACACACGGCACAAATTACAAGATGTGACGGAGCAACTGGAGCTGTGGCAGGAACAGTACAAGGGCTCCAAAAAAATTGACGGCTCCTCCGAGGAAGCCTCAACCGTTCATAATATCACCTATGAGATCATTGAAAGCCAAATTGATTCCTCTATTCCCGCGCCTAAAGTGGATTGCCGTCAATATAGTGAAAAAAATGACAGATGTGCCAAATCAGCCGAACGGCTATGCGCCGCTTTGCGCCAACGCTTGCCCTTTGAAGAGTTAAACGACATAGACGAACGCTACACCTATATTTTAGGCGGTAGTGTTTGGCTTGTGGAGTGGGATGATGCGCTGGTGGAAGGCAAAGAAAGAGGGGGTATTCGCCTCACTTGCCTCTCCCCCAGAGACTTTTTTCCGCAACCAAATATCTATCATATAGAGGATATGGAGTATTGTTTTTTGCGCTTTACCACTACCCGCGAAGAACTCTCCCGCCGTTTTGGTGTCTCAAGAGCCGATACCACCCTCGCCTCTGTGGAAGAAGAGGACGGGGCTTGCGCCGAAGGCGATACGGTCACCGTCATTGTGTGTTACTACAAAGACGACGAGGGGGAGATTTGCCGTTTCGTTTGGTCAGGAGACTTGGTGCTCGAAGACAAAGAACGGTATTTTCATCGAAAAGTCGACTACTGCAAAGAATGTCAGGCGCGGGCAGAACTGTGCAGTTGCGCTCGTCCCGTCGTTTTTGCAAAGGATGTGCTGTGGGAGACGCCATTTTTGGATATTCCATTGAGTGACGGCACCACCATCCCTGCATTTTCATCCTGCGCAAATGCCAACACCCCCAATTTTTCGCAAAACCAAGAGGGGGGTTTTTGGAAACCCACCAAATTGCCTTACTATACCCCAAAACAATTCCCCATTGTCATTCGCCGCAACACCTCGTGCGATAAGCAACTGTTAGGTCAATCTGACTGTGAATTTCTCCGCCCTGCCCAACAGCAAATCAACAAAGTCGAAAGTCGCATTTTGCAAAAACTGATGCGCTCAGCCATCACCCCTGTTGTGCCGGAAGATGCCCAAATCACCCTCTCTAACCAAATATTTGGTCAGGTCATTAAATTGCGACCGGGGGAAAGTGCCAGCGACTATGGCACAGTAGACACCACCCCTGATATTTCAAAGGACATCACCCAAGCAGAGCGGTTATATGACCATGCCAAAAGGCTGATTGGCATTTCCGACGTGTTCACCGGTCTTGACCAAAGCAATCTTTCGGGGTATAGCCGAGAACTGCAACTCTCTCGCAGCGCGGGACGACTGGAATCCAAACGCCGTATGAAACACGCCGCCTATGCCGCCCTTGACCGCCTCATTTTTACCTTCTACTTGGCTTATGCAGACGAGCCTCGTGCCATTACCTATAAAGATGAAAACGGGCGCATTCATAATGCTTGCTTTAATCGCTACGATTTTCTCACCTACGACGCCGACACAGACACCTATCTCTATGATGATAGTTACCTTTTCTCTGTGGACTTAAATGGCACCATCGAAGGGCAAAGAGAGGTGATGTGGGAAAGAAACCTGCAAAATCTGCAAGCAGGCACTTTAGGAGATCCCACCAGCCCCGCCACATTGCTACGCTATTGGCAAAACCAAGAGAGAGTGCATTATCCTTTTGCCAGAGAAAATGTGGAATACTTCCAGTCTCTTGTGCAACAAGGGCAAGGTATTTTGCCCCCGTTACCACAGCCTGAGGAAATCCCCTCTTATCCGGACATCTCAAGTTTTCCCAAAAAGAAAGGAGTATGATGAGCACGTCTAAAAACACCCCCCTATCTCCCAAAATGAGTTTGGCAAAATGGCTCAAAGAACAGCAAGGGTTAAGCGAAACGTATCAAAATGAGACAAGGCAAGCCGAGCAGACCTACCACCAAAGCAAAAGCGGATATGGACTTTTGGGCGAAGCACTCGCGCAAAAAGGACTTTCCCAAAGCGGATATAGCGATTACCTGACAGGCTTGGCGTTTGCCACAAGGCAATCGTCAAGGGATAAAGCTTTGGCGGCTAAAATCTCTGCCACCCAAAAAGGCTATGCCGACTACCTGCGCGCGTATGAAAGCCAGCGTCTTTCGGCGAGCAAGTCTTCCCTCTCCGCCCTGCTCTCAAAAGGCATCACGGACCCTGATGACGCCTATGCATTTAGTTTGTCGCAAGGGCTGAGTGAAGAAGATGCCAGAAAAATCTCCCAACTTGCCATCTCCATCAGCCAAAAGCAAGCCCAAACCCAAAAGGACGATTTAAGAATACAGGTCATCAATCGTTTGATTTCCTACGGAATGACCAAAGAAAAAGGGGCAGAGTATGCCATGCAGTATGGATTTTCCCCTGAGGAAGCCCAAAAAATCGGCGAAGCCGCCGCAGAATTTTACAATGCCAAAGACATGGGATTTAAGGAATTTACCTATCAGGATTACCTATCGAGTTGGGGCCCTTTTTTCTCAAATTAAGACAAAAAAGAAAGGAAAATATGGCATGAAATCCAAAAAGATTCAGCAAAACCCTTATCAAACCAACAAGGGCGGTAAAATCAAAGCCCCCTTTGCACCAACAGGTGAACCCTCCTCCCAAAAACAGGTAGGAAAAGGCGACCTGCGAGACAAGAAAAAATAAGAAAGGATAACGCTACATGGAAAATGATACCCTCACCTTCACAGAGGACAATGCACCAAACGACATAGAGGAAACCCAGAGAGAAGTAGAAATCCCCTCAGAGGAGAGCGCATCCGAGTTTTCTCCCCCGGAGGAGGGTGCCTCAGAAGCATTCCCCCCTCTCGATTATGAGAAGATGGCAGAAGAAGATTTGAAAACACTCAAAGCAAAATTTCCGCCCTGCCGTCAAATGACACATATAGAAGAACTGCAAAATCCG
>JAGBWH010000159.1 GCA_017629925.1 Clostridia bacterium | reverse complement strand
TCTGCTTCGTCAGACAAACTAAACTTTCCACATGGGTCAAGACTCCAAAAGGTCTCAAAAAGGTCGAAAAATGGGGGTGGAAACTCCAAAAGGTATGTTTATTCTATATTTTTCACATAGTCTTCTTCAAGTATAGAAAACCTGTTAAAATACGCTACTTCATCAAGATTGTAAACCCCTGTATCATTCGCATGAAAACAAACATAGATGATATTTAACGTTTCGGGGTTATATATTACTTTTTCAATGTCTGCCCATCCTACATTAGATTCAATATTATCTTCACGGTGATAGATTTCATAGGAATCTTGAAAGACGATTTCCTTATACCCATCAGAGTAATAAGCATCTTTTTCGTAAAGGTAATCGGGATGATTCTCAGCATTTTTAATAAGTTCGTATAATTGTTCTTCTGTTACCGATATATCAACGAAAATTTCGTAACATATATCCAAATAGGCAAGCAATGTATATGAATAGCTGTTTACTTTATATTCATCAATCTCGCTCGGTAAAAAAGACGGAATATACAAATAAGATTCCCACTTGCCATATTTTTGGGGGTCAGTGATATATTTGCTACCAAACTGCATATCGCATCCTACAAGAGAAAAAATCATAATCAATGTCACAAGCATCGCTATTAAAGAGTATTTCTTTTTCATACAATCTCCTTTCGATATGTTATACTAAACTGCTGTAAATAAGAGTTTTGAGTTTCGCTCGAAATCATTATTTGTCCCAACGCAAAATTGGGGCATTTTTCGATTTTGAACATCGATTTTTTAAATTTATAGCTAAAATCCACTCAAAAAGGCTCGCTTTTGCCCATTTTAAGCCGATTTTGGCTCATTTTCGTGTGAGACAAACGACACTCTCGACATGCGAAGTGCGCGGGAAAAGATTAACAGGAACAACTGTGCCGAGGTGGTAGCCAAGAGAAGTGAGAAGTGCCGCATCGCGTGCCAAAGTGTCGGGGTTGCAGGAAATATAGACGATTTTGGCAGGGGAAAGGGTAGAGACAAAGTGCAAAAGTTGGGCATCGCAGCCTTTGCGGGGAGGATCGAGAATGACCACGTTTGGCGTGACTACTTCGCCTCGCTCGGCTTCTGCTTCTTTGAGGACGGTGGGGATATTGGCGGCGTCGGTGCAGTAAAAGGTGGCGTTATGAATGCCGCTGCTAAGGGCGTTTTCACGGGCGCAATCGACGGCTGAGGGGACGATTTCCACCCCAATCACCTCTTTGACACGACTTGCCATAGACAGCCCAATGCTCCCCACGCCACAGTAAAGGTCGAGGAGAGTGTCGGTTTCTTTTAGATCTGCCATGTCTGCCGCGAGTCCATAGAGCAGTTCGGTGGCATCGTGATTCACTTGGTAAAAAGCGGGGGCTGAGAGTTTGAGACGCACGCCGCAAAGGACGTCATGAATGTAGGGTTTGCCCCAGAGTAAATGATAGGTGTCGCCAAGGACCACGTTGGTATCTTCTCGGTTTTCGCAAAGAGAAAAGCTTACAAGCGGGATGCCGGCATCGAGTAGTCTTTTCGTCAACACATCGTGGTGGGGGAGGCAGTTGCCACAGACCACCAACACAAGCATGATCTCACCTGTGACCTCGCCACGTCGCAGATAGATATGGCGCAAAAGCCCTTTGCCTGTGTCTTCATGGTAAATGGAGATTTTATATTCATCTATAAAAGCACCGACAATATCCACAATCTCGCCAAATACCTCAGGTTGAAGCAGGCAATGGCGCGCTTCTACCACACGGTGGCTATGCGCGGCGAAAAAGCCGATGCGACAGGTACCGTCAGGATTTTGGGAGACGGGATATTGGGCTTTGTTGCGGTAGTGGTACACCTTTTGTGTGGTTCGCACATCGTCCACCACCACACCTTTCATGCCAGCGCGCAAAAAAGACGCCTCAACGCCTTTTTTCTTAATCTCAAGTTCCCTTTCATAGCTGACACTCCCCAGCACACATCCGCCACAGCCTTTTTGAGGGCATGGATCTTTTTGGCGATAGGGCGAGGAGACAAGGATTTGCTCAGTTTTGGCAACAGCATAGCTTTTGGTGACTTTTAGTATCTTTGCCGCGACGGTTTCCCCTTCAAGGGCATCGGAGACAAAGACAATTTGCCCTTCGTGGCGGGCTACACCAAAGCCGAGGTGATTATTTTCTGTGATGGTGAGTGTGAGTGTTGTATTTTTCTTTAACATAGCAGTCTCTCTTTCTTTTCGGCTCCATTATATCATTTATTTTGCAAGGGTGTCAATAAAGAAACGAAAAAAGCGCAATACTATGTTCATTTTATACATAATTGATGATATATGAAAAATATGTGAATAAAAGGGTTGACGAATAAAAAAATGTGTGCTAAAATGGCGTTATAATCAAAATTTTGGTGTGTAAGTTGCACACCGCAAAGCAAAAAGGAGATCATGATTATGTTACTACGCAAAACACGTCTGGTAGCTCTGCTTGTTCTGCTTGTGCTCATGGTGCAATGCCTGGCATCTTGTACAGTAGAGTTTTCCGGTTCCACCACCTCTACTTCCTCCAGCACATCCTCCAGTAGTTCTTCTTCCAGCATAGAAGAGCCCCCCTCCGGCCCCAGAGATCCTTATGGAAATCTCAGCCAAACCATGTACAACATCGGTGATAAGACACTTGTATACAACTATACCGCTGAAGATGAAGCTGCTATCCGCGCTAACATTGCAGAGGCAAACGAAATGCTGGCAAACGGCGAAGATGTAGACGCGTTCATCTCTCTTTACGAAACCCTCGACGCTCAATTCTCTACCCTCACCTCCCACTATCAAATGGCTTATCTTGAAAACCGCATTCTGCCTACCAGCCAAGAAGCCAACGATAACTTCCTCTACATATCCGATTTGCGCACCGAAATGATCAAAGAACTGATGGTGATGTATCGCACCATTTATGATTCTTCTTTCCGTGATGTTTTCTATGAAGGTTGGACCGAAGAAGAGATCCAATCCGTACTCGATGAAGCGGACCTCTACACCGATGAATTCGTTGCCCTCCAAGCCCAAGCAAACGAACTCCAAGTCGCCTACGCCAAGCTCGATCCCTCTACCGAGTCTGGCAGATTGGCTATCGCTAAACTCTATATTGACTTTGCAAAAGTCAAAAACGAAATCGCTGTTCTGCTCGGTTATGAAAACTACATGGAATACGCGTATGCTTCTGTATATTCTCGTGATTACAGCTATGAGCAAGCCAGCGAAATGGCAGCACTGCTCAAAGAACACGTGCTTCCTCATGCAGGTATGATGTATTCCACATTCCAAGCAAACCAAAAAGCCCTGCAAAACTCCTCCTCCCCTCTGGATTACGGCACATTCCTTAACCTTGCATCCACTTGGCGTTTCTTTGACAGAAAAGCGAAACCCATCGTTGAATCCTTTGTTGAGGAGCTCGGTGGCAATGCCAAAGAACTCTATGACGATATGTGGGAAAATGGTAACTACTTTATCATTTCCGCCAGCACAGCAGATGCAGGTGCTTTCACTTGGTATCTCTACGAACAAGAAAAACCCATTATGTACTTTGGTCCCGGCTACCAAGACATTTTCACCTTCACTCACGAATTCGGTCACTATATGGCACAAATCAACAGCCCTGAAGGTGGCAATAACTACGATATTGCTGAAATCCAATCTCAAGGCGCTGAAATGCTGCTCCTCTCTTACCTGAAAGATAAATACAAACCCGAAATTGTCAATCTCCTTGTGCAATACAACATGGTCAACAACCTGTTCATTTTGGGTAGTGCAATGGCTGTAAACGAATTCGAAACCTATGTTTACACTCACCTCGATACCATCAATGCGGCTCAACTCGCTGCTAAGTATGAAGAAATCCTCGTTGACTTGGTTGGTCAATCCAACGTTGACAGCGGTTTGTTTAACAAAGATTACTGGAGCTATGTTGTTGTAGATAACCCCGGCTACTACGTCAGCTATGCTATGTCTGCTATTCCCGCTCTGGAAATTTTTGCTACCGCGCAAAATGACTGGGATGCTGCTCTTGCACAATACAATGCAATGGCTTATGCACAAACCCCCAACTTCTGCGAAGAACTTGAAAAAGCCGGCATTTATTCTCCCTTCGATCCTCGCGCACACGAGCTGATCGCTCAAATGATGGCAAGCTACATCAATGGGCCTATCGAAAAATAATTTTTAGATTTAGAAAATAATCTTTAGATCATTCATTTTGGGGCTGTCGCAAATTTTGCATTTGCGACAGCTTATTTTTCTTTTTTTTTTGCATATTTTCTTTTCAATTGTGCGAACATGAGAAAAAAGAGCAGAGGGAGAAAATATGGAAAAAACGATTATCATAGGCGGTGGTGTGGCTGGTCTTTGCGCAGGGATTTTTGGGCAATTATCAGGGCAAAACTGCGTCATTTTGGAAAAACAAAAAGTGGCAGGCGGTTTGCTTTCGGGGTGGTCCAGAGGGGAATATCACATAGATAACTGTATGCATTGGCTGGTGGGTACACATCCGCAAAACCCTCTCTATGATAGATGGCGCAAAGTGGGGATGCTCGACCAAGGTCTGCCCATCATTAAAAACACAGTATTTTACGAAAGCCAAATAGGGAGAGAAAAGTTAGCACTCCACCGAGATATCAAAAAAACGGCAAGTGCCATGCTTCGGCTTTCCCCTGGGGATAGTAAGGCTATCTCGGAGTTGCTTGGTTGTGTGTCTGCCTTAGCCGAACTGATGCGCTCCCCTCGCCCGCGCCACCTCTATCAGCACATTGCCAAAGGGAGCAAAGAGGCGAAAATCTACACGTCTATTTTTCTCCGCTATGGCAGAAAAACCTTAGACGAACTTGCCCGTGATTTTCACCATCCCCTTTTGCGTGCAATCCTCACAGATTTTATCGGTGCGCCCTTCTCTGCCTTGTCTTGGATATGGACGTACGCCTCCTTTGTGGCAGGGGATTCGGATTTGCCCAAAGGTGGATCTGTTTTAGCGGCGAAGCGGTTGGAAAATCGCTTTTTATCCCTTGGGGGAGAACTCTGTACAGGGGCAGAGGTAAAGCGAATTTTGCACACAGACAACATGGCGGTAGGGGTAGAGCTTAAAAGCGGTGAATTGATTTCGGGTGATGCCATTATCTGCGCCACCGACCCTGCCGTGACAGCGCAAATGTTGCCAGATGTGGCATCTCTTTATCAAAGTTGCTTTAAGGGGCTGGAAACCTTCTCGGCTATCCATTTGGCTTTTGCGGTGGAGGAAGGGGCGTTGCCCTTTGAAAATACCCTCATTTTTGACCTGAATAGCCAAAATCCTTTGCTTTACGCCACGCCGTTTGGTCATGCTGTAAGCGGGCATTTTATCAGCCCTCCGCAGGGCAGACTCATGCTAAAAGTCTATCCCCCTGAAACGGGTTTTGCCCCTCGTGGTGAATGTGTGGTGCAATGCATTCGATTTGTCTCGCAGGAAGTGGCAGACCAATGGATTTCGCTTTCTGCTGACAAAGAAAAATACAAGTCAGCCAAACAAAACTATGCCCACGCGGTGGCAGAAGAAATCATGAGACGCTTCTCTTCCCTTCACAAAATGAAATATCTTGATATGTGGACGCCTGCCACATATACTCGCTACACAGGTGCCTATCGCGGTGCATTTTTAGGTCATATTGCTCATGTGGGCGCTATGCGCACCAAAATGCCCACGAAAATTCCTCATCTGGAGAACGTATTTTTAGCATCTGCCTGGCAACACGCCCCCTCAGGCTTGCCTGTTGCTTTGCAAATGGGAGAAAAAGCGGCAAAATGTGCTGATGCCTATCTTAAAGCCTTAAGAAAAAGAGAAGGCAGGCGCGTGCCGTCTCAAATGTGGGGATAACCCAAATATATAAAAAATCCCGTTCTTTGCCTAAAAACAAGGAACGGGATATGTATGATTGATTGGGAATACTGACTCAACCGCAAAAGCGGTGATAGAGAAAGTACATCTTAGAATTCTTCTCCGTTTTTCATATGCGCGGTAAGGGAGACGGTGAGATTGCCATTGCGCACGCGAATATCGTCGAGGAACGCTTTTTCATCCACGCCGGCTTTGAGCGTGACGCTGTATGTCAGGTCGTACATACTGCCCATGGCGGTGGTTTTGGTGCGAACAAGTTCCGCTTTTGTGGTGTACTGCGCGAAAAGATCATCAAATACGCCACCATAATTGAGGGATTCAGGCACCAAAATACGCAAATCGCGCGAAGAGCCACGTTTGCCAAAGCCCAAAGCGGTGAGCAAAAAGACCATACCACACATCAGCACGGTGCAAACGGGGGCAAGGTAAACAAAACCAACACCGCAAGCAATGCCCGTGGAGGTGGCAATGAGAATGCCTGAGATTTCAAGGGCGGTGCCTTGAGCAGAGCGGAAGCGCACCAGGCTAAATGTACCAAGTACGGCAATGCTCATACCTAAATTGCCATTGACCAGGCAAATAATCGTGCCTGTGGCGGCAGGAAGGACGGCAAGTGTGATCAAAAATCCTTTGGTGGAACGGCTGCATTTCATATAGGTGAAAGCAATGACCAAGCCCAGCAACATGGACACGACAATGGCAATCACAAGTTCCCAAAATGTAGGAGCAGGGACTTTTACACCATTTTTCCAAAAGATGCTTTGCAGCATATCAAACATGAGCAATCTCCTTTTGTTCTATATAATGTTTTTGATAAATTCTTCCGTATTTGGAAAAGGAAACGGGAGAGAGTGAAAAACGACGAATCAGCTCGAGTATTTCGGCAGGAAACGCCCCCACAGCCTTAATTTCCATAATCTTTGTCCCATCAGGGACAAGCAACATTCCCTCGTCCCCTTCCGCCAAAGACAAACGGTCAAAACGGTAGCGAATGTTTGTGTCCATGGTGAGTCGCAAATTCTTGTCTTCGTTACCTGAGAAAGCGATGCGCTCATAGGCGATGTATACTTTGGGTTTCAGGGAATACAGGTTTTTAAAATAGGTGATTTCCCGTGCAATCTGCGTGTCTTTTGGTGGCTCTTCCCCTGAGAGATATGCCACAGCTTCGTGGTATTTCATACCGATACGGCGTTTGTAGACAACACCTTTATATTTGGTTTTGATTTCCACATAGACTTTGCTGTCGGGGTTGGGTGTGCCATAGCTTCGCATTCTGAGTTTTTGCTTGAATTTTGGCTTTTCCACCGATCTGCGCGCCAGCTCAAAATGATCATTATCATAATAGATATTACACAGGGTATATGTAGGATAGTCCTTGTCAGGAGACATAAACTGCCTGACATATTCACACACCTCCTCATAAATGGAGGGTGGCACCGCATATTTCTTTTCGGTGCGCGAAAATATGTATTGTGCCATATCTTTTACACCTTTTTGGTTATTTTTCAAGGAGTAATAGAGGGATATCCGAGGGGGATGATGCAACAAAGGTGGCATAGGAAAACTCTTCTTTTTCCCCATATCCGTAAAGTGCGCCCATGGCGGCAATTCCGCACGCCTCCGCCCCTTCCATATCGTAAAATCTATCCCCTATCATCAGGGCGTTTTCTTTTGCAATGTGCTCCTTTTCAAGCACTTCAAAAATCACATTGGCTTTGGTGAAAAGACGAGTGTCATCCGCACCATAAATGCCATCAAAATAGTCAATAAGACCATGATATTTGAGTGCCATGAGTGCAAAATGAAGGTGCTTTGAGGTTGCCACATAGAGATGCATACCCGCACCGCGAAGTGAGGCTAAACACTCGAGCATTCCGGGAAACACGCAACTTTCATACTGCCCTTTTTCCACATAGTAAGCTCTATACAGCTCAACGGCTCGCAAAACCGCCTCTTTATCATCTCCGCAAAACCATTTGAAGCTATCCAGCAGAGGTGGGCCAATATAGCGTTTGTAGGATGCTTTCGTTTCGGTTGGATAGCCCAAGGTTTCTTGGACATATCGAATACCTGATACCACACCCGGCATACTATCTACCAACGTGCCATCAAAATCAAAAAGCAAATGGGTGAATTTTGGCATATCAATGCACCAAGTGGCGTTTAATTTTGCGAGTAGTGGTTTTTTCAAAAGGCTCGTCTCTAAGTTCAAGTGCTTTGACTTGCTTAAAGCTCGGCAGTTTTTTATTCATATCGAGAATGGCGGCGCGCAGGGTGTTTTCAATCTCTTCCATGGATTTGCCTGCAAAATAGGTGGTATCGGGTACGATGATGGCGATGACGGTCACATGGCCGTTTTCGGGGGATGTTCTCCCCACAGCCACACATTCAAGGATACCGGGGATTTGTCTTAGGTATTCTTCCACCTCTTCGGGGAACACGTTTTTGCCGTTTTCAAGCACAATCACGGATTTCTTTCTACCGGTAATGTAGATATACCCATCGTCGTCCATATAGCCGATATCCCCTGTGCGATACCAGCCGTCTTCGGTAAAGGCACGGCGGTTTTCTTCGTCATTTTTGTAATATCCCAAAGTGACATTATCGCCTTTGACCACGATCTCCCCTTCGGGGAAGCCGTTTTTCTCGCCTTGGGGCTCGTAAATTTTCACTTGACAGCAAGGCACAGCAGGGCCAACAGAACCGCTTTTTAGCGCATAGTAGGGGTTCACGGATACCAAGGGGGAACATTCGGTAATCCCGTAGCCTTCCATGATGGTAATGCCAAATCCGTCAAACTTTTTGACAATTTCGGGAGAGAGGGGGGCGGCACCGCTGACAATGCGGTTGAGTCTGCCACCGAAGGCTGCCAAAATATCCTTGAAGAGAATGTGGCGAATGTCAATGCCAAACACGCGAAGAAAAGCGGAGAGTTTCAGGGCAAAGCGCAACATTTTGTCTTTTCCCTTCTTTTTGGCTTCGTCCCAAATCTTTTTATACATGGTTTCCACAAAGAGGGGCACCAGCACAAGTCCTGTGGGACGGAAAGCGGCAAAACTTTTGAGTACGTATTTCAGCGAAGAGTTAATGCCAATGGTCATGCCATAGTTCATGCCTGCAAGCATACAGCGCAGTTCATAGGTATGGTGAATAGGCAGAACGGACACAATGGTATCATCCGGGAAAAACTCTACGGTCTCGCACGCGGAGTTGATGGTGGCAACGATGTTTTTCTCGCTGAGCATCACGCATTTGCTTGTGCCTGTTGTGCCTGAAGTGAAGAGCATTTCTGCCATGCGATTCATGTCTTCGGTTTGGGGGAAGGTATAGTCGACTATTTGTTCGCCTTTTTGAAGCAAATCAGAGAATGCCACAACCCCCTCTTTGTCAAGATAGGTGCATCCTTCTTTATCCATAGGCACAAAGAACTCTACGGTTTTATGATGGCCCACAACCCCTTCAAATTGCTCAGAGAAGGTATGGGAGTAGACGATCGCCTTGGCTTCGCTTATTTCAAGAAATCCTAAAATTTCCTCAAAGGACAATTCTTTATCCATGGGGATCACCACGCTACCACCTGCAACGGTGGCAAGGTAAGCGGTAACCCACGTGGGAGAGGTTTCGCCAATGACAGCAATGCGCTTGCCCTCAAGGCCCATTTCTCTAAATGCCGCCGAGAGATTGCGCACTTGCAAAGCGAAAGTGGCATAACTGATATCCTCGATATGTCGGCAGGCGGAGTCTGTATAGTAGCGGAACAGAACTTTATCGCCACGATCGGGTAAAGTTTGGGCAAATTGTTTTATATTTTCTACGGGAAGATATTCCCTTACTGTTTTCTTTTTTTGTCTCACCGGTTTCTTTTCCTTTCATGTTTTGCACAATGCGGACAATATTATAACATACCATTTGTTGTTTGTAAACAAAATAATTGTAAATTCGACAAGTGGCGACGATTATCTTTACAAACACGGCTTTTCGTGCTATACTACACTTAAATCCCCAAAATGAGTTTTGCCAAAGAGAAGTAGAGCAAAAGCGAAACGGCATCAACGACCGTGGTAATCATGGGGCTTGCCATCACCGCAGGGTCTAACTTACATTGTTGCGCCACAAGGGGCAAAAGACAGCCAATGAGTTTGGCACAAACCACCGTGGCAAACAGTGCAAGAGAAACGGTCAATGCCACAATAGGTGTCATATCGCTCCCCATAATGAGGCGGTCAATGGATATCATTTTCAAAAATGTGACAGCCGCCAACGCCACACCGCACAAAAGAGACACACGCAGTTCTTTCCAAAGAATACGCCCTACATCTTTGGGAGTGATCTCTCCCATAGACAGACCACGAATAATTGTGACAGAGGACTGAGCACCTGAGTTACCACCCGTCCCCATGAGCATGGGGATAAAGGCGATCAGCGCCGCCTGGGCCGCCAGGGCAGTTTCAAAAGAGGTGATGATCATCCCCGTAAAGGTGGCGGAGATCATCAGCAAAAGCAACCAGGGGATCCGGTTGCGGAACAGCGACCACACGGAGCTTTTCAGATATGTCCGCTCGGAAGGCAGCATACCGCTCATCAGAGCCATATCCTCGGAGGTCTCCTCCTCCAAAACATCCATAGCATCGTCGAAGGTGACAATGCCCACCATCCGGTT
>JAGBWH010000158.1 GCA_017629925.1 Clostridia bacterium | reverse complement strand
CATGGGCGCGATTGATCTATCAGCTCTTAAGGGAACAAGTTACGCCGGCGGTATTCTGGGTGAAACTTACGCAAACGCCGGAGATGGTAACAATACATACGAATATTGTGCCAACTACGGTACCCTGAAAGCGTCTTATGTGGCAGGCGGGGTGGTCGGCGCTACCTCCGCAGGCAACCGCACGGTGCGTTTTAAATACTGCATTAATTATGGCGATGTCACCGTCGTGAATACCGGTGCACGAGACGTATATGCCGGTGGGCTCGGCGGGATTCTGGACGATAACGGCAGTACTAAATTTGAAATGCACTACTGTGCAAACTACGGCAATGTCACCGTAGAAGAGGCGGTTGGCACTGCCACTCTGTCGTACGCAGGTGGCTTGGCAGGTAAAACAATGGACAGTTTCCTTCTGCAGTATTGCTATACATCGGGCAAGGTATCCGGTGCGGATTACTGTGGCGGATTCGTTGGATTTTGGGGACCAAGCACCAACATTAAGCAATCTGTTTCTGATTGTGTGGTAGAAGGTAGAGAATATGCAGGGCCTCTTGCCGGCTATACGCGCCCTTATTATGCTAAAGGAAACATGAGCAACTGTGTATTTACAGGAACGGTATCTGCTGAGCATATCGGCACCTTTATCTACCCCGACGCCTTATATTCGAAAGAGAAGGTAGCCGCAGGCACAGCAAAAATTACAATCCCTGCCGATGCTCTTCCTATCATCACCATCAAAACGGTAACCGTCTTAGGCAAAGATATTGGAGATGCCTATACCTATGATCCCGAAACGCGCGTTTTGACTTTGGACACCGCGCTGTCTAAACAAGGGACAATCGAAGTGGTGTATGAGACAGATCAAGAGTATACTTTGAATTGCCCCAACACATTCGTGTGGTCGCAAACCGAAGACAAAGATGCGGCTTTCACCGCATTGCAAAAAGCCACACACCAAAGCTCCAACTTGAACAAGGCATTTATCGCGCCTGCTTGGTACAAAGATATCGAAGGCAACCCCATCATGCTCCATCAATTCGGTTTTGGCATCGATGGTGCATCCGTGCGTCTGGATAACTCCTTGGCACTCAATTTGTATGCCTTGGTGGACGACAATGCGAATGAGACGGTCACCTATACCGTTTTGGTAATTGGTGTGGAAATGCTCGCTACCGAACAAGTGGAGATAGAGGGAAAAGTATTCAATCGTTATATTCTTTCCGACATCCTCGCAACCGACCTTGATAAACAATATATCATTGAGGTCAAAGTCTCGGATACAAAGAACGCCAGCTATCCTATCACATCTCAAATCATGACATATAGCATTCTTGACTATATGGAAAGAAAATATGACACAGACACAACCGGCGAAAAACAACAACTCAACGACCTGATCGTTGCCATGGCGCAATATGGTGCGGCAGCAGAACAATCAAAAGATATGTCCGCCGCATGGGCAGACCTGTTCTTTGAAAACACAGGCGCTACACCTCTTGACCTTGATGCAGCGTATGAAGCGCTTGAAAAAACACAGCAAGACATGACGGTGGCAAACCAAAGCATTTTGAGCATGAGCCTCAAATTGGAAGAAAATATCACCGCACTCTTTAAGGTGACAGCTGATGTGAAATCCGCCAAGGTCACCATGTACGGCGAAATAACCGAAATTAAAGACATCAACGGCGAATTCAGTTTTTCCGGCATCAAGCCCACCTCTCTCAATACGGTGGTGACCATTGTCACCTATAACGAGGCAGGCGAAGTGCTGGACGAAACACCTTGGTCTGTTTCCACCTTCATTTTGAGTGGTATGGAAATTTGGAGTGCAGCATATCAAGACCTCGCCAAAGCCTTGGCAGTCTATATGGATAAGGCGTATGCCTATGCCAGCAAATAAGCGCAAAGGAGGACAAAACAATGTGCAAAAATGAATATGTAACCCCCGAACTCGAGAGTGCCCTGTTTACGGTCGCAGATGTCCTCTGGGAAAGCGGTGACGAAGTCAATACCGATGAGGATATGGACTGGATTCATGGCTTCAAACTTGGTTGAGGACGGATTTAGGCGAAGAACGAAAAAGAAAGGGTTAATGTAAATCATTTCCCACAATGACTTTGTTTGAAGCCAAATCTCCATACCCTGCAATATCCGATTAGAGGATTTATATTTCTTTTTCTAACCCCGTTTGGAAGGTTTCGACGTATGAAAATACGCCTTCACCATTCCAAACGGGGTTTCTTCATCCAAACTCCGCCCTCAAGGGTAGTTGGTATAGGGGCTTACGAACAATAATCGCAACCCCTACCTCAAGGGTAGTTGGTACGAAATTTGGGGACAACCATCGTAGGGCGGGGGCTTGCTCCCGCCGAAATAAACCTTATATATTCATGTTGGCGGTGGGAGCAAGCCCCCACCCTACACAGGGATATTAATATAAAACAAAGCCCCTTTTCAAAACCATCTGTCATGCCCGAAGGGCATATCGAGCGCGACAGCGCATATCGAACGCCGTAGGCGTATATCGAAAACGCCGCAGGCGTTTATATCGACGCGTGTTCGCCTTTTGCGAACACGCTTTAATTTCCTATTGACACACATCTTGCCTTGTGTTATGATAGTATCAACAGAGTAGACAGGTAAGCGTTTAGTGTTGCAGGAACGGGGAGTTGTCTTGCAAACGAAGTGGCATAATGCCCGCGGTTTATCTGTCGCATCCCGCTGATTTGGTGAAGAATATGTTTCGGGCAAATGAAAATTGAATGAAACAGAATACAATCGAGAAAAATAAAGGACGTGTCATTTTTCCGTCCTGTCATTTCTTATTTTATTTTGTTTTGTTTTGTCGCTTTTCAGATGCTCCTTGCCTTCTTTCGCCACAGAGGAGATCTGTGCAAAAGGAGGTTTTTTTATGCAAAAAAATGAATTTTCTCCCTTGCGCCGACTCACCATGACCGCTCTCATGGCGGCACTTGGAACAGCGCTTGCCATCATGTCAAAATTTCTATTTGGTGACCTGCCCGTGCGCATTGACTTGGCGGTGCTACCGGTTTTGGTGGTGGCATATTTTTTGGGGCCCGTGGAAAGCGGCATTGCTTATGTGCTCATAGATGTGCTCAGTAGTGTGTTTTTCTACCCGCCTTTTTTGCCGATTACCTTAGCTAAACTCGTTGCAGGGCTATATTTTGGCTTTCTTTTGAAAAAATGTTCGCCAAGTCCCACTCGCTATGCGATCCTTTTCCTTGTTTATGCGGTTTTGCTGGATTGGCTCTATATGTCCTTTGCCCTCTATTGGCTACAAAAAACATCTATTGTCGCCATCATGCTATTGCGAGCAGGGCAAGCCGCCATTGACGTTGTCGTCGGTTTTTCTTTTATGTATTTTGTTTTGCCTAAGCTGCGCTCCTCCATGAAGTCACAGATGAGAGCCAACAGAAAGTGAGGCAAAAATGAATTTTCTATCTTATGCCCATGGCAACCAAATCATCCCAAAATTAGGGCTGGATCGTATGGCGTGCCTGATGGACAAACTTGGCAATCCCGTAAGGGAAGGGCGCTTTATCCATATTGCAGGCACCAATGGCAAAGGCTCTGTGTCTGTGGCGTTGTCTGCTATGCTTTTGGCGGCAGGGTATCGAGTTGCGCTTTTCACCTCTCCTAATTTGGTGGATATTCATGAGCGCATTAGAATTGATGGAAAGCCCATTCGACAAGAGACGCTCTCTCGTCTCACCTCGCTTGTAGAGACGGCGTCTGGCGAAGTGAAAGCAGAACTTGGTGAGTGGCCAACCCCGTTTGAAATTTGGACGGCGGTGTTCTTTTTAGCCGTAAAAGAGTGGCGGTGCGACTATGCCGTCCTTGAAACAGGACTTGGTGGACTAAGCGACGCCACCAATATCATTCCCCAAAATGAAATGGCGGTGCTCACTCGTATTGACTATGACCACACCGCCTATTTAGGAGACACTTTGTCTGAGATTGCCGCGGTCAAATGTGGCATTTTGAAAGCCAATTCAGGGACGGGGAAACTCTTTTCCGTGCGCCAAGCGCCCGAGGTGGAGCAGGTCATTTTGGCTGAGTGCCAAGAAAAAGGCATTGCCCCAATATGGATAGATGCCCCCGCCCCGCATCACTTTGAAGGCTTTTATGAAGTGGTTGATTTCCCCGAAATAGGCACTCTCCGCCTGCCACTCAGCGGCACTCACCAAATTGAAAATATGTCGCTTGCCCTGTCTTGTGCGAAAGCCTTAGGGCTACGTCCTCATGCCATCAAAGAGGGGCTTGCTCACACCCGTCATCCGGGCAGAATGGAACTACTTTCAACCCATCCGCCCATTCTTTATGACGGTGCTCATAATCCGAGTGGCATCAAAGCACTCGTGACATCTCTTGCACGATATGCGCCCCGGACCAAATGGACGCTCATTTTCGCCACTATGCAAGACAAAGACTATCTTGCGTCTATTGAAATGCTCGCCCCCTTGTGCGAAAGAGTGTTTTGCACCACCGTGCAAAACAACCCTCGTGCTCTCCCTCCAAAAGAACTGGCGCAAAGCCTCGCCAAACGGGGCATCGTAGCCACACCATATCCCACGCTATGTGAGGCACTATTTTATGCGCAAAACACGCCCACGCTGATTTGCGGCTCGCTTTATCTGTATGCTGACCTGCCCACACAGTTTTTATCATAAAATGATGGTCGCATCATCGCACGAGTGAAAGGTAAATATCCGCAAATCACGCGCAAAAGAGCATTTATTGTCATAACAAAACGTCTGTGGCTGTGTTATACTGTAAATGGTGATGATATGGAAATACAAAAAACGCTAAAAAAAGCGATAGAGATGATTGAAGAGAACTTAACCAATCACGATCTGTGCATTGGTTTTGTGGCAAAACGAATGTATATAAGCCCGTTTTATTTTCAGCGTCTCTTTTTTAGAATGGCGAAAAAAAGTTTGGGTACCTATATCAGGGAGCGCAGACTGACCGAGGCAGGCCGTGATATCAAAAATGGTGAGCCAATTTTAGACGTCGCATATAAGTATGGGTACGAATCTCAAGAATCTTTTTCCCGTGCTTTCAAAAACTTTCATGGTGTTAGCCCAAGCATAGCCAAGCGAGGGGGCATTATTTCCTGTTGTCCGCCTATCAATGTAGACTATATCAAAAAAGGAGATTTGCACATGGACTTTACCATAGAAAAAGAAAATGAGTTTGAAATTGCCATTCTTGTAGAGGAATTTGACATCGAGACCTCAAACACAGACATTCCAAAATTTTGGGATAGATATTATGAAGCCGCCTATCAAAACGATGTTCCGCCCATGCTTGGTGTTTGCCTGCCCGACAGAGACGGTACTGCGGGAAATGGTACATTCCACTATGGCATTGGCTCACTCAAAGACTACTGCAAAACCATCCCCGAGGGATTTCAAACCTTTACAGTTCCCAAAGCCACGTGGGGAAAGTTTTACACAAAGGGGGCTATGCCCGACGCTATACAAAATTTATGGCAACAAGTCTATCAATGGGTAGCCCAAAGCCAATATGAAATTTGCCACGGATACGATTTTGAGTGTTATAGCGAAGGAGACGCCTCCTCAGACGATTACATCAGCGGTATTTGGGTGGCACTAAAAGAAAAATAATCAAAAAAACAGCACCCCCTCATATCTTCTATAAAAGATCACACCCATGAGCAAAATGGCTTTGGGGTGTGGTCTTTTTTTGCCTGTTTTTTTGGACACCCTATTTTTCATTCTTTTTTTGGATGTAGGCTTTTTTGCCTCCTATTTTTTTGCCCTTGAATATGCCCATTCTCAAACCCATATTTAATTGTGGGCAGAAAAAACAGCGTTTTTATAAATTGACCGAATTGCTCAAAAAAGGTCGACTGTTTTATAGCAAAACGCTATATTTAGTTTTTCTATTGACTTTTTACCACTATATATGGTATAATCGTCATACTGCTGTGAAAGGACTATAAATAGGTGAAAATTGCCGGATTACAAAAAATGACCTTACTGGATTATCCTAAAACGGTGGCGTGTATTGTCTTTTTGCCCGGGTGCAATTTTCGATGCCCGTACTGCCATAACACCCCGCTTGTCTTGTCTCCCACAGAGGGGATAGACGAAAATGAAGTATTTGCATTTTTAGAGAAGCGGCGTGGCATACTGGAAGGTGTGGTCATCTCAGGAGGCGAGCCAACGCTCTCGCACGAACTCCCCTTTTTTATGGCGAAAATAAAAGAGTTAGGATATCGTGTAAAACTTGATACCAACGGCACCTCGCCCACGCTCCTCAAAGCCATAGTAGATGCAGGGCTTGTGGACTATGTGGCAATGGACGTCAAACACGCCCCACATCGATATCAAGATGTAGTGCGCGGTGATGTTATGCCCCTTGAGGCTGTGGCAGAAAGTATTCGCTTTTTGCTCGATCGTCATGTGGCCTATGAATTCCGCACCACTTTGGTAAAAGGGCTTCACAGCGAAGCGGATATGGCAGACATTGCCCAATGGATAAGGGGGGCAGATGCTTTTTATCTGCAGAATTTCAAAGATTCAGGCGCTATCATGTCGCCTGAGGGCTTATCCTCTTTTTCAGGAGAAGAGATGGCGCGCTTTCTTGCCATTGCGCAAGCGTATGTGCCGTGTGCTTGCTTACGCGCTTCATCCTGAAAATACTCCATAGTTCGTGAACTTACCACCCAGAAAGGATTATGAAAACCATGTATCGCATCATTAAAAGAAATGGCGAAGTCGCAGATTTTGATATCAATAAAATTATCGCCGCCATGAAAAAGGCTTTCGAAGCCACCGAAACAGAATACACAGACAATGTCATCGACTTTTTGGCACTCAAAGTCACCGCAGATTTTGCGCCCAAAGTCAAAGATGGCTTCGTGTCTCTTGAAGATATACAAGATAGTGTGGAAACCGTGCTGTCCCGCGCAGGGTATGAAGCGGTTGCCAAAGCCTACATTCTCTACCGCAAGCAAAGAGAAAAACTCCGCAATATGAATTCTACCTATCTTGATTATAAGGAAACCGTCAATGGTTACGTCAGAGCCCTTGACTGGCGTGTCAAGGAAAATTCCACCGTTACCTATTCGGTAGGCGGATTGATTTTGTCTAACTCCGGTGCCGTGACCGCCAACTATTGGCTCTCTGAAATTTATGACGAAGAAATCAGCCAAGCCCACCGCAACTGCGACATTCACCTCCATGACCTGTCTATGCTCACGGGCTACTGTGCTGGTTGGAGCTTAAAGCAACTCATCAAAGAAGGGCTGGGCGGTGTGCCTGGAAAGATTACATCCTCCCCTGCAAACCACCTGTCCACCCTTTGCAACCAAATGGTCAACTTTTTGGGCATCATGCAAAACGAGTGGGCAGGCGCGCAAGCCTTCTCCTCCTTTGATACCTATCTTGCCCCCTTCGTCAAGGCTGATAGTCTGGATTATAAAGAAGTCAAGCAATGTGTGCAGTCCTTTATCTATGGCGTGAACACGCCCTCTCGTTGGGGCACTCAAGCACCGTTTTCCAATATCACCCTCGACTGGACCGTCCCCGCTGACCTGAAAGACATGCCTGCTATCGTTGGTGGCAAGGAAATGGATTTCACCTATGGAGATTGTGTAGAGGAAATGGCGATGGTCAATCGTGCCTTTATAGAGGTCATGATAGAGGGCGATGCCAATGGCAGAGGATTTCAATATCCCATTCCCACCTACTCCATTACCCGTGATTTTGACTGGTCTCCCACAGAAAACAACCGTCTCCTTTTTGAGATGACCGCCAAATACGGCACCCCTTATTTCTCAAACTATATCAATAGTGACATGGAACCCAGCGACGTGCGCTCTATGTGTTGCCGTCTCCGTCTCGATTTGCGCGAACTCCGCAAAAAATCAGGTGGTTTCTTTGGCTCTGGCGAAAGCACGGGCTCGGTGGGGGTTGTTACCATCAATATGCCCCGCATTGCTTATCAGGCAAAAGATAAAGCCGATTTCTACCGCCGTCTGGATCATATCATGGATGTGGCAGCGCGCTCCCTCAAAATCAAAAGAACCGTCATCAGCAAACTGCTCGATGCAGGTCTTTATCCCTATACCAAACGCTATCTTGGCACCTTTGATAACCATTTCTCCACCATCGGTCTTGTCGGCATGAACGAAGTGGGACTCAATGCGAGCTGGCTTGGCGTGGATATGACGCACTCCGCCTGCCAAGAATTTACCAAAGAAGTGCTCACACATATGAGAGACCGTTTGTCTGATTACCAAGAGCAATACGGCGACCTCTACAACCTTGAAGCCACCCCTGCTGAATCCACTTCCTATCGTTTGGCAAAACACGATGTAGAGAGATTTCCCGGTATCCGCACCGCTTCCGAGCCTGGCAACACTCCCTACTATACCAATAGTAGCCACCTGCCTGTGGGCTATACGGACGATATTTTCTCCGCCCTCGATATTCAGGACGAACTGCAAATTCTCTACACCTCAGGCACCGTTTTCCATGCCTTTTTGGGCGAAAAACTGCCCGATTGGGAAGCCGCCGCCAAATTGGTGCGCAAGATTGCAGAAAATTACAAACTCCCCTATTACACCATTTCTCCCACCTACTCTGTCTGTAAAAACCACGGCTATCTCGTAGGCGAGCAATTCACTTGCCCCGAATGTGGCGAAAAAACAGAAGTATACAGCCGCATCACAGGCTATTATCGTCCCGTGCAAAACTGGAATGCAGGCAAATCCCAAGAATATAAAGAACGCCTTGAATATGTGGTAGACACCGAGCATCTGCCGGAAGCGCGTGACAACGTGCCATACACCCAAACCGAAACCCAAGCCCCCGCCACTGCGCAAAAACAAGTGCGCGCCATGCTTTTTGCCACCGAAACTTGCCCCAACTGTCGTGTAGCTTACGGTTATCTCGACAAAGCAGGTTTCCCCTATGAAAAACTCATGGCAAGCGAGAATAGAGATTTAGTGGCGAAGTATGGTATCAAAGCCGCTCCCACTTTGGTTTTGACCAATGGGGAAAGTGTAACAAAATACGAAGGTGCAGGCGCCATTCGCCAATTCTT
>JAGBWH010000157.1 GCA_017629925.1 Clostridia bacterium | reverse complement strand
TATAAATATGGCGATTATTCATTATGGGATCAGTGCGGCGAACCTAAGTATGAAGAAGTCTAACTTATGTGTAATTGCATACGAGAAAATAGAAACGTATCTTCATTTACCGAAATTGAAAAAAGAGTATGGGATGGTATAAATGGCAAATACGCACGTATTTCTGAGGATGGATATATGATTTTCGATGTTCTCGTTATCACAACCGAAAAACTAAGACAGATACATCAACTCTTCCGCGAACACAAAAACTATGAGTTACTTATTAGTAACGTTTCAAATTTGTATGAAAAGGTTGAGGAGATATTCAAAAAATACAACCATCAAGTATTGCATAAGAACATTGGATATAACATCAGAATGGAATTGTATGCTGCGAGAATGATGGCAATTCACGATCTGGTTGATGAAAATGTTTTGAATTTGCCGGAAGATCCGAGTAAATCTTCACTTGGTATGCACATATTTTTGAAATAAACAAACTACCGCCGAGAGTAACCGTTTGGTCGCTCTCGGCGGTGCTTATCAGCATCAATCCAAATGATTATAATGAAAACCAAATCACAAAAATTGCGCCACAGAAAGCAAAGAGAAAGCTCCACCGCCTGCGGTAAAGGTACCGTCATCGTCGCTTCTGATGATTTTCATTTTGTTGCCTTTCCACAATCCTCATCAGTCTTTGCCGTCTTTTTGCCTCATTATAGCACACCTTTTTCCCCTAAAGCAAGACAAAAAAGAAACCTACGGGCGTAAGTTTTGCCCGTAGGTGTGTTTTCTCTATGCTTTTAAAATGATGTTTGCGATTTTCCTTAGATAAATCGGTTAAACCACATCAGCAGTTCTTTTTTCATCACAGCGTTTAAGGTATGCCCCACCCCTTCCAAGCGGTGGAACTCGATGTAGCTCCCCGAGCGGCGCACCGATGCCACAAATTCCTCTGCCATGACGGGATCCACTACTGTGTCTGCCATTCCCTGCCAAAGTTTGATGGGGCAAGGGGGAATGACCACTCGCTTGCCGTCCGCCCCCACATAGGAGTGGGTAAGATAAGGATTAAAGCCAACGGTGTTTTCGCCGCACCAGTCCTCACCGGGGAAGCGATAACATTCCACAATGCGATCACGGGTGCTAAGGCCTGTATTAGCATTTTTATCGGTTTTGTCCCAAGTGCCAATACAGTAGTGACCATCCACCACCACCCCATCCATATTGAGACGGGGATATATCAGCCCCAAAGCCACCACAATACCAGGAAACATATAGGCAAAATTCAAGGCGGTATGTCCGCCCATAGAAGCCCCTGCCACCAAAACCCGCTTGGAGAGGTGGTAGTGGCTCACCGCATAAAGATAGGCTTTGTGCAAAGCGAAGAGATGCTCAGGGCAACCCATAGTGAGACCGTGAGGCTTAGAGCCGCAAACATCTAACACCGCAAAGCCCTGTTTGAGACATTCCTCGCTGTAGGCAATGCCCCCTGTCTCTCCCGTGGCCTCACAAACCACACCGCCTGCCCCGTGGCAAGACAAAATCAGCGGTGTCTCTTCCCCGCTTTCAGAGTACCCCTCAGGCAAGGCGAGGATGCACTCGCAGGTGTCCCACTCCTCGCGGTCTGTTACCTCGTTGGCGAAGCTTTGGCTAACATCCCGAAAACCGTTAAAGGTCACCTTAAAAAATATGAGACGGCAATGTTCCATTGTTTACCTTTCTATCCCTTCAGCACCCCTTTTGGGGGCTGGGTAATTTTCAAAATTAAATCATTCATCAGGACATCTCGCCATATGTGATACACATAGGTCATGGGCATGGGTTGCGTTTTCGTTTACTGCATGTTTAGTCGAGCAAAAGTGTCCTCAATCGGATGCTTTGCGCCGTCAAATTTTGGCCATGCGTCAAGTCCGTCACCATGTTTTCTTGGAATGACGTGAATATGAAAATGAGGCACAGACTGGCCCGCACTTTCCCCGCTGGCATTGAGACAATTCACACCCTCATATCCGCACACCTCAACAAGATGACAAGACACACGCTTTACCGTTTCCATCACCCGTGACAGCGTCAGCTCATCACAGTCGAGGACACCTTCGACGTGCTTTTTGGGAATGACCAGCAAATGCCCGTCCACATCCCCTGCAATATCCATCAGTGCTATGGTATATTCATCCTCATATACTTTCATGCTGGGCACTTCGCCCCGCATAATTTTGCAAAATATACAGCTCATTTTGTTTTCACTTTCTAAAAAATAGATGAACCAACACAAAAGCAGGTGCAAAGAGCAACCATTTTTCCTCTCTTTGTGATCTATTCGTCTTTTTAGATATTCAGTTTTCTAAAATACGCTTTCATGTATCGCAACAGAAAGTACCCCGCAAGAGGGAAAATGGCAACCAGTAGCAATCCCACTTTGAAAGCCACCTGCTCGGCGTCCAGCGAAACGGTGGTGCCTACGGCTTGCGCCCAGTTCGTGACGGCAATTTTATCCACAATCATGCCAAATGCTTGGGGTGCGATAGACGAGCCAAGGTCTCCCCCTGCCGCCATCAATGCGTATGCTGCCACGCCAACGGACGGAATATTTTCTTCCATAAAGATGAGCGAGCCTGGCCACAGCATGGAGGCGGAAATGCCCACCGCCACACACGCCACAAGAGAAAGCATGGGGCCCTTCGACAAAGCCACAACGATATACAAAACCGCAGAGCCGACCATGCCAAAAGTCAACGTTTTATGGATATTCTTGCCGAATTTGGCATAAAAAGTTCTGCTGAGGGCAAGAGCGGCGGCAAAAAGTGCCATGCCCAGCAGATCCCCCCATACTTTGGGCATACGGAGTGCTTTTTCCGCATAAACGGAAATCCAGTTCGCCATCGTGTTTTCCGCACAAGCTCCCAGAAAAATACACGCAACGCACAGGGTCAATGCTTTTCTTCTGCCTTTCGGCTTTTGAGCCGTGGTTTGGTTTTGCTCTATATTCATCTCGGGCAGTTTGGCGGTCATGAGCAAAATGGATGCCAAAACAGGTAGCGCTGCCCAAAACAGGGTTAAATACATCCACCATTCTCTGCCAACGAACTCCAAAAACAGAGTGCTGACAACCACCACACCCACAAAACCGTACCCATACAGGGAATGAAGGGTGCTCATGTCCTTTTCGGGCGTGTCCGAAGGCAAAGCCGCCACCGTGGGACTAACCAGCACTTCGTCCAGCCCCGCGGCAACCGAGAAAATCACCGTGCCTACCACCAACCCCCAAACAGCATACTGCGGGAAGAATAACGGCACCAAAGCATAGACAATCAGCCCTGCGGTGGTCACAAGAGGCATGAGTTTCACTGTTTTATGCAAATCAAAATGCGTACTAAAAAAGCTAAACAGCAAATCCACGCCCAGCTGGGTACAGAAATTGATGAGTACAAGCGTGCCAAGCAATGTATAGGAAATGCCATACATATCTCGAAATGTGGCAAAGAGCAACGGCGGCAAGCAGAACACCGCCGTCATGGCAAGATTCAAATAATATAAAATGCTTTTTGTTCTTTTTGCTTGTGACTGTGTCATACAAAACTCCTGCATAAGCGTCAGGTGAATCGGCAGATATTCTACCTCATTTATGTTTCGTCCGTATAGGTATAGACTTCTTCGGATTCAATATATGCAAATGCAATATCCTCATGTTTTTCCTGCAAGCGCTGTGCGAGTAGTTTCATTCCGTCGCGCTCGGAGGGGATGTGCCCCATTACAATCAACGATTTCGTAAACCCAAGCAGGTCGGCGTCTCTTGCATATTCAGCCAGCTTCCATTCGCAAGCCTCGCCTGTGATCACAATGCCAACACTTTCATCCGTCAAAATCTCATACACCCCTGCCGGCGAGCCAAAGCAAAGGGCAATTTTGTTGGTTTTTTTGTCTCGGCTACCTGCAATGCGGATGTGGCGAATGCCCAGCATTTTTTCCATGCGCTCTGCGAGTTCTACTGCAGAAAAGGTCTCTGTGCCACGTAAAATATACGATCCGAAATGCGGGGTGGGCTCCACTTCCCCCGTAAGCCCCAGAAAATGCAGTTCTCCTTCGGTAATTTGGTCCACGTCTCTTGCGTGCATATAATCGTGATATCTGAAAATGGCGATGCCGCTTTCGCAAATGAGTTTTTCCTTTAATGCGGTCACTCTATCGCTTCCCTTTACATCCATGTGATCATAATAGGTGGGCTCATGCACGATCAAGGCGTCAGCGCCCCATTCTTTTGCCTTTTTGATGACATCAACGGTTGCTGTCATGCACACCGCAACCCGTTTTAGTTCCGTCTCCGGGTTGCCCGCTTTGAATGTATCGCACGTTTCATGCCGAACCGTACCGCCCACTTTCAATTCATCTAAAAGTTCAAAAGCCTTCATTTGTAGTTTTTCTCCGTTCTTTTTTGAGCACCTTGGCACCTTTCCCCTGATTTCTCATGCGTCAAAGCCCCTTATTCGGCCGACACCTGGAAGGTCAGCTCCAAAAATGCTTTGGTCTCGAAATTGTAAATATAGATACATTCTTTGTTGTGATCCTTGACTAAATGGAGCACACACAGCTCGCTGTTAAAATGAATGGTAGGGGAACTGTAGTTTGTTATTCCCCGGTCATAGGCTCTGTCCTCGCCTAAAAAGACTTCCTCTTTGGTATCCAAATCATAGGCGTAATAGTTGATGTCTTTCCAGTAAATTGTGGTGTTTTGGGAAAAGGCCACTACCACCACACCTTCCAGCGCTTCTAAAATAGTAAAAGTATCGGTGGTGGCATCGTAGGTAAACAGCAGGCTGTGGTCCACATTGTCGATATCATACCCTGCGCAGCTTCTGGCAGAGCGGCTATACACCTGCGCAAAGCCGGTCAAAACCTCCTCATTCCAATACCCGAAGGCATACACAATAGAGTCCTCCGCCTCCATTTCGCAGTTTTGCAAATTTTGGTTCAAGGTCTCATATTCGCTTTCGTTATAACTGCCGTGGAAGCTTTCGAAAACAAAAGCATTTTTGCTTTCCAGGAGCTCTTGGTTGGACACATCCGTTGAGCGCTCCACCTCGGCATAGGTCAGGTTTTGTAAATCCAAGCGGTATTTACAGTTGTGCGAGAAAAAGTAAGTTTCCCCGTCTTGCTCTTCCAAGCACAAGGGAAATACGCTGATGGCATTGGTAATCGCAGTGCAAGAGCAAAGCGTAAGTAATAAAACCGCTGTCAAAAGTAGTAAAGATACTATTTTTTTCATATTG
>JAGBWH010000156.1 GCA_017629925.1 Clostridia bacterium | reverse complement strand
GATACACAACCGCTAAGACCTACAAAATCGGGCTCGTCACCGTGATGGCTTTCCATACCAAGCAGATCCCATTCACCGCCCTTAGGACGAATTGTGTGTCCCCACGGACCAATATTAGAGACATCTTTTGCATTCTTATTAAAAGGCTTGAGGGTGTAAAAATAAACATTATCTGCTTCGATCATCAAAAGAGCCCATTTCATATCTTCATAACTTTGATAACCCTCATGCCATTCGGGCGCGTTTTCGTTTGACCACTCAATATTATACTCCATTGTGTCAAAGACAGCCCTTGTAAGTTCGGGGGCAATACCGCGTAGATGTGCATAAATCTTTTCTTGCGCTTCAGCACTAACAATGAAGAAATTAGTTTCATACTTATTACCGCTTTTCTTCATTAACGTAGCATTAACAAGAGCAGATAGTTCTTCCTCCATATACGGTAGTGCAACACCAACCTCCATCGCCAACTCTTCTGCCGTTGCCGGATTTCTATAAGCAGCGAGCAAAATGTTTTTACAAAGCGAGCGTGAAATGTAATTCCAAGGTTCATGGTTTGCCCCGTGGAGTCCATTATTAATAAAAGATATATTCTCGGGATTATAGCTTAATTTCCCGAATTGTCTTGCCATATCCATACCTTCTTTCAAAATTTGTCTTGCACGGAGAAGACGAGACTTCACCGTGTTTGTGGAAAGCGAGAGCGATTCTGCAATCTCACGAACGTTTTTGTTTTCGATGTAATAGGCCACGACGATGTTACGATAATCGCTTTTGATGAACGCCAGTTCACGCCGAAGCAGAGCCATTTGCTCTGTATGTATCATTTCATCAAGGGTATTTTTGCTTTCGTCTTCGATTTCATAATCGCTGATATCGGAACCGGTTACCGATTCGTTTCTATTATGCTTTTCTTTAGCCCATACTGAATAACGGTTTCGCGCAATCTGCCATACCCATGCAGAAAAACTCGTTGGGATTGTGCCTTTATTCAAAGCGATGATGATTTGAAGTGCAATATCCTGTGTCAGGTCTTCCGCTTCAATGTGGCTGCCGGTCTTCTTCAAGCAGAAGTAAAATAGTTTCTCTATATAATTTTTGGCAAACTCATTGATAAGACGATCGCACATTTCGTTCGTCTCTTGCATTTTCTCGCCTCCTTTCACTCATATTGTGTGGCATTTTTGAATTTGGGTGCATTGGTTTATAAAATTATATCAAAAATTTGTGAATAATGCATATCGAAAATATCAAAAAACTACCTCGTTGATGAAGAGTGAAAAGGTAAAAGGGGTGAGCGCACTGATTTCATGATATCATGATATCATAATTTATCTTGAGCGGGGGAGAGGGAAGTGATAGGGAAGAGGTAATAGTGAATAGTGAAGAGTGAATAGTGAAGAGTGAAAAGTGAAGAGGTGAGAGGGAAGAGGGAAGAAGTAGGGGGCAAAAGCCTTGACTTTTCTTTTGAGTAGTGATAAGATAAACTAAGTATGATTACATAGTAGACACGGGAGTATAAATATGGACATATTAGTGTGTATTAAGCAGGTGCCGGGGTCGAGCCAAGTAGAGGTAGATCCTGTAACCGGCGTGCTCAAGCGCAGCGGCGTGCAAAGCAAAATGAATCCTTATGACCTTTATGCCATTGAAATGGCATTGCAGCTGACCGAGCAATACGGCGGCTGTGTCAAGTGCGTGACCATGGGCCCGCCCCAAGCCAAAGCGGAGATGGTGGAGGCCATTTGCATGGACGCAGAAAGCGGAACGGTGCTCTCTGACCGCAAATTTGCGGGGGTAGACGTTTTGGCGACCGCCTATACCCTCTCACAAGGCATTAAAGCCTGCGGAGAGTTTGATTTGGTGATTTGCGGCAAGCAAACCACAGACGGCGACACTGCACAGGTAGGGGCAGAGGTGGCGGAATATTTGGGCGTTCCAAACGTGTCAAACGTATTGTCGGTTATGGCAGTAGAGCCTGACAGCATTGTGCTCACGGCGGCGCTGGATAATAAAACGGTGTCCGAGCGTGTGAGTTTGCCTTGTCTGATTTCTGTGGACGGGGATATCAACACCCCTCGTCTGCCTTCTTTCAAAGTGAAACAATCCATCGACGAAGGGAAAATTCACTTTTTGTCTTTTGCCGATTTTGCCGACCAAGACGAAAGCCATTATGGGTTGGCTGGCTCAGCCACTCAGGTGGAACGTATTTTTCCGCCCGAAAAGAACACCCAAAAGCAAGACATTCCCGGCAATGCCACGGAGCAAGCCAAAGCTTTGTGCGATTTACTTTGCCAACTGAAAATGCTGTAAGGAGGGGGATAAGATGCCAAGCTTAAAAATTCATCAAGAAAAAGTTACCCCTTCTGTGGCACAGGGACTGGTGAAGGGTTGTCCTTTTGGCGCAATTAGCTATGAGGAGGGCAAACTCGCCATTTCATCGGGCTGTAAAATGTGCAAAATCTGCGTCAAACGTGGCGGTGGCGTGGTGGAACTCGTAGAGGATGCCAAAAAAGAGGTGGATAAATCTCTTTGGTGCGGTATTTGCGTGTATGCAGATTGCCAAGAAGGAGAAATTCATCGTGTGACCTACGAACTGTGCGGAAAGGCCAGAGAACTCGCAAGCGTGACAGGGCATCCTGTGTATGCTTTGCTCATTGGCCATGGCATAGAGGCCCCCGCAGAGCAGCTGCTCCGCTATGGCGTGGATAAGGTATATACATACGACCACCCGGCATTGGAACATTTCCGCATTGAGCCATACACCGCCGCTTTTTATGATTTCATCGAGAAGGTAAAGCCTTCCTCTATTTTGGTGGGGGCAACTGCCCTTGGCAGACAACTCGCACCTCGTGTGGCTGCGCGTTGCCGTGCAGGGCTGACGGCAGACTGCACGGTGCTGGAAATGAAGGACAACACAGACCTTGTGCAAATTCGCCCCGCATTTGGCGGTAATATTATGGCGCAAATTATCTCTCCCGCCACCCGTCCGCAATTTTGCACGGTGCGCTATAAAGTCTTTTCAGAGCCTAAGCCCACCACCCCTCATGGTGAAGTGGTAGAGATGAGCATTGCCCCCGAAAAACTGTCTTCTCGCGTGGAGGTGCTCAAAGTGGAAAGCAAGCCCAAAGACGTTGATATCTCCGAGGCGGATGTCATCGTAGCCGTAGGGAGAGGTGCGCAAAGTGAAGGTATGCGCCAAATGGCACAAGAGTTGGCTGACCTGCTGGGCGGTGTTGTGGCGTCTACAAGACCTTTGGTGGAAGCAGGTATTTTTGATGCCAAGCAACAAATCGGTCTCTCCGGCAGAACGGTGAAGCCCAAACTCATCTTTTGCCTTGGCATTTCGGGCGCGGTGCAGTTTACCGCAGGCATGAAGTCCTCGGATGTGATCGTTGCCATTAACACCGATGCCAACGCTCCTATTTTTGACGTGGCTCACTATTCTGTGGTAGGCGATGTGGCGGAGATCATGCCAAAGCTGCTTTCTTATGTGAAGGAGGTCAAACATCATGTATAATCAACTCACATCCCGTGATGTGGAAGCCCTCAAAAGTATTGTTGGCTCAAACAACGTGTGGCAGGGCGAGGAGATCAGCCCCGACTACGCCCATGATGAACTGGGCGGTATTGCGCACATGCCCGACGTATTGGTGCGCGCAGAGAGCACCGAGCAGGTGAGTGCTATTATGAAACTTGCCTACGAAAACAATATCCCCGTCACCGTCCGCGGTAGCGGTACAGGTCTTGTGGGGGCGGCGGTTGCCATTTGTGGGGGCATCATGCTCGAAACCACCAAAATGAATAAAATTCTCTCCCTTGATAAAGAAAACCTCACCGTGACAGTAGAGCCCGGTGTACTGCTCATGGAACTTTCTGCTTTCGTGGAAGAAAACGATCTGTTCTATCCTCCCGATCCCGGCGAAAAATCTGCGACCATTGGCGGAAACATTTCCACCAATGCAGGCGGTATGAGAGCGGTGAAATATGGCGTCACTCGTGACTATGTTCGCTCACTTACTGTTGTGATGCCCAACGGTGAAGTGCTGACGCTGGGGGCTAATGTGGCAAAAAACAGTTCGGGATACAGTCTCAAAGATTTGGTCATTGGCTCGGAAGGTACGCTCTGTATCATCACAGAAGCCACCCTTCGTCTACTCCCTCTGCCCAAGGTGACGGTGAGCTTGCTCGTTCCTTTTCCCTCTGTGAAGAGTGCCATTGAAGCGGTGCCGAAAATCATTTGCTCAAAGGTCATTCCCACCGCCATTGAATATATGTCAAGAGATACCATTTTGTTCTCTGAAAGTTATCTCGGCAAAAAGTTCCCCGACACCAAAAACGATGCCTATATTCTGCTCACCTTTGACGGCAGTACCGAGGCGCAGGTGGAAGCAGATATGAGTGTTGTGGCAAAACTTTGTCTTGAAATCGGGGCACTGGATGCCTATATTGTGGACACGGAAGAGCGCAAAAAATCCGTGTGGTCAGCGCGTGGGGCTTTCCTTGAAGCCATCAAAGCCTCTACCACCGAGATGGACGAATGTGACGTGGTTGTGCCTCGGAGTCAAATTGATGCCTTCATCACCTTCACCCACGACCTCGCAGACGAGATGGGCATTCGCATTCCCAGTTTTGGTCATGCGGGCGATGGCAATTTGCATATTTACATTTGCCGTGACGATTTGAGCGAACAAGAGTGGCAAGAAAAACTGACCACTTGTTTTGCACGTATGTATCAAAAAGCCTTAGAGATGGGCGGTTTGGTATCCGGTGAGCATGGTATTGGCTATGCAAAAAAAGGATACCTCAAAGACCAATTGGGCGACACCCCCATCACGCTGATGCAAGGCATTAAATCCGTTTTTGATCCCAAACACATTTTGAACCCCGGAAAAGTCTGTTTTTGAGTGAAAAAGCAGGGGGTTTCCCACAAAAACCATAAAATTGGTCAATTATATATAAAAAGGAATGCACAAAATGACAAAAAACATTTCTCTTCGCCTTATCCTTTTGCTCTGTTTGGTGGTGAGCGTTTTGCTGTGCACGAGTTGCTCGGCGGATAATTACTATGGCTTTACCCCTTTTGAGCACTATGAAAACATGGTCAACCAATATGCAAATGAAAATGTGGGCGCGACAGACGTGGTATTTTTAGGAGACAGCATCACGGAATGGTATCCGCTTTCTTCCTTCTACCAAGGCTTTACCTATGCCAACAGAGGTATTGCAGGTGACCAAATTCGTGGGGTGAGTGACAGGCTTGTGCAAACGGTATATCCTCTTTCTCCCAAAGTTGTGGTGCTTTCGATTGGCGTAAACGACATCCTGCGTGACAATTCTGTTTTAGGGTGTCAAAGACAATATGACGATCTGCTGGAGAACCTAAAAGAAAACCTGCCCGACACCACCATCATCATCGGCTCGATTTTGCCTGTGGGAGAAAACCTTGCTCGCTATCAAGATCGCATAGTGGAACTCAATTCATCCATCAAAAATTTAGCGAAAAAACACGGCTGTCTCTTTGTGGATACCCACAGCCGTTTGCTTGATCAAAATACCGAAATGATTCTGCCTGCCTACACCACCGATGGCTTGCATTTAAGCGAAAGCGGTTATCAGGTAGTCTCTCAGGCATTTATGCCCTTTATTGAAGGAGCGTTGCGCGGTCGCTGACGGCGAACGCGCAATGAATTGCAACCTTGCGGCTGCATGAATTGAAATCACAGATTTCATGAATTGCCTGCGGCATGAATTGTGCCTTGCGGCACATTGGTTGCAATTCAATTCATGGAGGAGACGGCACGCCGACGAGAAATCATGGCGGAGCCAATTCATGATGCGTCAGCATCAATTCATTTATCATAACAAACAGAGCAAGAATAGAAGGTTTTTTGTC
>JAGBWH010000155.1 GCA_017629925.1 Clostridia bacterium | reverse complement strand
GTGTTTGTGACTTGGGTGACGGTATTGACGATAAGTCCATTATCTTTTGTGCCATCATTGGAAGTGACAACATACAAGCCATAGCCAATGTTGAAGAGTGCTGAAAGGTCGTTCTTATTGGCGGTTTCTGGGCTGATGGCGATATATTCACGGCAGAGTTCGTCTGCAAGCGTTTCAATTTGCTTGAGGCTGGTTTCGCTGAGTGCAGATTTGATGGTGACAGTGGTGTCAGCGAAGGTGAGTTTTTTTGCGCCCTCAAGCATTTGCTTCATGGTTTTAGCCGCAAGAGGAGCCCATGAGCCGTTTTCGATAAAGGCAACGGTGCGATTTTGGTAATCGCGCTCAGTGAGATGATGGATAAAATCTCTCATGAAGGGGAAAATGTCGGCATTGTAGGTGGTGGTAGCCAGCACCAATTTGCCATAGCGGAAGGCGTCTTCCACCGCTTCTGCCATATCACAGCGAGCGAGGTCATTGATGACTACCTTGGGGCAACCTTTGGCTTTCAGTTTTTCTGCGAGCAGTTCCACAGCCTTTTTGGTATGACCGTATATGGAAGTGTATGCAATGACAATGCCTTCACTTTCTACGCTGTAAGAAGACCAAGTTTGATACAAATTGAGGTAGTATCCAAGGTTTTCGGTAAGGACAGGGCCATGCAAGGGGCAGATGATGGCAATATCCAAGGTGGCAGCCTTTTTGAGCAGGGCTTGCACCTGTGCGCCATATTTACCAACGATACCGATATAGTAGCGTCTGGCTTCGCACGCCCAATCTTCCTCGACATCAAGTGCGCCGAATTTGCCAAAGCCATCGGCGGAAAACAGCACTTTGTCATGGCTATCATAGGTAACGATGACCTCGGGCCAGTGCACCATAGGTGCGGTGACAAAGGTGAGCGCGTGGGTACCGAGTGAAAGAGTGTCCCCTTCTCCTACGACAAGACGTCTGTCCGCATAGTCGGTGCCAAAGAATTGGCCCATCATCACAAACGCTTTTGCGCTTGCCACAACGGTGGTTGTGGGATAGAGTTTCAGGAATGTGTCAATATTGGCGGAATGGTCGGGCTCCATGTGTTGCACAATAAGATAATCGGGGGTGCGACCGCCCAACACTTTTTGCAGATTATCCAACCATTCATGGGTGAAATTGGCATCTACGGTATCCATGACGGCGACCTTTTGATCCATGATGACATAAGAATTGTATGCCATGCCATTGGGCACGATATATTGACCTTCAAACAAATCCACCTTGTGGTCGTTGACGCCTACATAGAAAATGTCTTTTGTAATGTTCATTTTAACCTCTTCCTATCTCGAATGTTTATTTTACGGTTTGCACTTTTAGCAGATTGGTCATGCCTTCCAAATTGAGAGGAACGCCTGCGGAAATGACAACGATATCACCCGATTTGACCGCATCAATTTGCTTGGCGCAATCAATGGCATGAAGGAACAGGGCATCCGTGTCATATTGGTCACGAGCCAGCACGGGAAATACGCCCCAAGAGAGTGCAAGCTGGTGATAACTCTTGATGTCCGGCGTGGCAGCGACGATGGATTGGCTCGGTCTGAATTTTGACATTCTGCGAGCGGTGGTGCCTGATTTGGTAACGGCAATAAGGGCTTTTGCACCAATATCACGAGCGGTGGTGCAAGCAGCGTCACAGATAGCATTGGTGATATCTTCTTCCGCACGTTCATAGCCAATATCGCCATAAGCATTGAGTTCCAGCGCATCATTTTCAGCCTGCTCAACGATTTTTACCATCGTATGTACCACAAGCGCAGGATGATCGCCCATTGCCGTCTCGCCTGATAGCATCACAGCAGAGGTGCCGTCAAATACCGCATTTGCCACGTCGGTGATCTCCGCTCTTGTGGGAGTGACGGCATGGATCATAGATTCAAGCATTTGTGTGGCACAAATGACCATTTTCCCCGACTGATAGCAACGGCGAATGAATTTCTTTTGAATACCGGGGAGACGCTCGAAGGCAATCTCTACCCCCATATCACCCCTGGCAACCATAATACCGTCGGCGTGTTGCAAAATTTCATTGAAATTTTCTACGCCTTCGCTATTTTCAATTTTGGCAATGATCTTAATGTCATGACCGCCATGATAATCCAAGAATTTGCGCATAGCAATCACGTCTTCTTTGGAGCGAACAAAGGACGCCGCCACAAAGTCTACGTCAAGTTTGACGCCAAACATCAAATCCGCCTTATCACGATCGTTCAAAAAAGGCATATCGAGGTGGGCATAGGGGATATTGATGCTCTTGCGACGTTGCAAAAGCCCACCTACCACGACTTTGCACAAAACATCGGTTTCGGTGGTATCCAGCACACTCAGGCGAATTCTACCGTCGTCAATCAAGATATCATTGCCCGCTTTCACTTTTTGAGGCAATGCGGAATAGGTGACAGAGACCTCGTTTTGATTGCCCGGCACTTCACGAGTGGTGAGGGTAAATAATGCGCCTTTTTGCAACTCTACGGCATGGCAGTCGCCTTCAATTTCTTTGATGCGGACCTCGGGGCCTTTGGTGTCAAGCATCACAGCGGCAGGAATGCCCATGCGGTCTCTGACACGGCGGAACAGTTCTATGCTTTTTTGATGGCTTTCGTGGTCTCCATGCGAAAAGTTGAAACGCGCCACGTTCATGCCTGCTTTGAGCATGGCTTCGAGCTCTTGCTCGTTGGTGCTTGCAGGCCCTAATGTGCAAACAATTTTGGTTTTACGCACGATATGTTACTCCATTTACTTAAGTGTAATTATTTTGCAATTTTCCCTATTCAGTATACTATATTTTATACTAAAAATCAATACTTTTTGCCAATTGCGCAGTTTTTTCTTTGGAAATTGCAATTTATATGTACAATTTGAAATTTTTGTGGTATAATGGGAAAGAACAAAGAAAAATAGCCATTTTACTTATCAAAAAGGAATATTCAAATGAAACATCCTTACATTAGTTTACTATACCCCAGCGAGGACGCCTTCAAACAGCACGCGGAAAGCACCCATTCCGTCGCCACACATGACGTGTGCGAGGCGCTTGGTTTCAGCCAAATGCTGGGGCTCAAAAATGGATGCATCTCCCAGTTTCTCACTTGCGACAAAGAGGTCATTTTTTTCCGTCAACAGACCATTTGTGATGTGCTGAAATGCCCCGAGGTAGAAGAAACACTTCGCCTACTACTTCCGATTTTGTCCGACATTGAGGAACTGAGAAAATTAGGAGAAGATATCGAGCAAAATTCAGGTGAAGCGTACCTGTATAGCATCACCGAGATTGAGCTATATACCTCTTGTATTGACACATTATACAGGGGGTTATCTCCTGTTTGCGACAAATTGGTTAGTCCCGCATTCAAAAATCTGCTCCAGTTCGTGACAGAACTGGTGGAGAGTGAGGACTACAAAAAGCTCTCCTCGGAACTAAAAAAACTGTCTTCTAAAATGCACGAAGTGCGCTCTGTGACCATTGGTGTGAATTTAGACGGGCAATTCCGCCCCACAGAGGCAGGTGTGCTTTCCATTAACGCTGAGCCTTTTCACTCCGGCACCGCACTCGATAAAATTTTGCGCATGAGTTTTCGCCACGATGCGATGACCTGCATTGCCCCTTTGACAGCGTTTGGTAAAGGGCAAACCGACAATCGCAAGGAGGCCTTGCTTGGCGCGTTTAATGCCGCCATCCTTGATGTGTTTCACGCCTCGGTCAAAGGATGGAAACGCATGGTAGGGATATATGTGTTAGACCATACCGACTTTTTGCTTCGTATGCTCCCCGAAATTGAATTTATATGCAGAGCGGTAGCGTTAGAAAGACGTCTCATGGAAAAAGGTTATGTCATGACCACGCCCACGCTTTACCCCACAGAAGACAAAGTGTTCCGCGCAAAGGGGCTGTATAATCCCGATGTGGCACTTCGTATTGACAATAAAATGGTGGCAAACGATTTCGCATTTGAGGATAACACCACGATATTCGTCATTACCGGGCCAAACCGTGGTGGTAAATCTGTGCATACCGTGGCGGTGGGACTCGCGCAATGCATGGCGCAACTGGGCATGATGGTACCAGCCGAAAGCGCTGATATCAGCCCATGTGATAGGATACTCACCCATTTTCCGGATGGCGCAGAAGACACCATAGACAAAGGACGGCTCGGAGAGGAATGCAGCCGTCTTAGACAAATCTTTGATGAGATGACCGAGCATAGTCTGCTCCTTTTGGACGAATCCCTTTCCTCTACCGGTGCATTTGAAGCCACCTATATTGCCTCCGATATTTTGCTTGGGTTTGGTCTCGCCAAGGTGCGGTGCATTTTCTCTACTCACCTGCACGACCTTGCCGCCAAAGTGCCTGAGATCAGCCAGTCTTCCCTTTCGCAGGGCGGCGTTGGTATGGGCACGCTGATTGCCGAAATGAATGGTGACGGCTCTCGCTCCTTCCGTGTGAGAGCGGGTACACCCGATGGCAAGAGCTACGCCAGCGATATTGCTAAAAAGTATGGGCTGAGCACAGAGGAGATCATGGCGATGGTGCATCGTACGCAAGACTCATGAAACATATAAGAGCCTGTATCGTGCAGATACAGGCTCTTTTATCTTGCGGTGCACTTGCGGAGTTTTGATCAGGCGAGTGCCATTTGCAGTTTTTGGAGCAAAGACGGGATGGTGGCTTCAAACTGCACACCATAGGTGTGGTGGGTGGGATCCGCCAGCGTGTAGGCGATCGTCTCGGCTGTGTAATCGGCGGCGAGTTTGAGGGCATCAAACGTGGAAAGTCCGCGCATCATACCGCCCACGGTCACCGAGGAGAACAAATCTCCTGTGCCGTGGAAGTTGACAGGAAGTTGTATATGTTCATAGTGGGAGAGTGTGCTTGTGGACTGATCGTAATACGCCACACCCGTTGTACCACTATGATAGCC
>JAGBWH010000154.1 GCA_017629925.1 Clostridia bacterium | reverse complement strand
TATCTCCCCTATGACAAAAACACGGAAAAACGGCTGTGCCACTTTGACCGCCATGGTATATTTGCGGTGGTGGAAGTGCCCAAAAAGGGAACCAACCGCCAATCTGTGGGGGCTTTGCGCCATGCCGTACGCCAACTTCGTGCGCATCCCTCGCTTTTGATGTGGTCGATAGGTGACGTTGCCGTCTCGCTTGACGCCATTCGTGCAGAGCGTATCGCGTTGCGCCTTCGCCATGAGGTTGCCTTGCTCGATTTTGCTCATCCTGTCATGGGCGAAGTGAATGCGCTCACCTCACCTACCATTGTCAAAGCCCTTGATTTGCTACTCACCCAAGGTGGCAAGGTCAATGCGGAGCTCGTCAAATCCAACCATTCCCAAAGACCGATTTGGGTGGCAAGCCAAGCGGAAGATGAGTTTTTGGCTGCCTTTCATTTGGGCGAAAAATCTCGCTATGCAGGGCATCTGCAAATTGTGGAGCAAACCATATCCCCCTGCGAAAGTGCGATTTTCCGTTTGATGATGGCACACCCTCGCTTGTGGATCAAACTCAAAGCCTGCTACTGCCAAAAAGATCCTGTTTTGGCACTTCAGTTGCCCGAACAAGATGCCACCGATGCCCATACCTCTCTTTTACTGCTCAGCAACTGCGAAAATGTTTGTATGTGGGTGGATGGCAGACCGTATGGTGATATGAGCAAATTAAACAGCCCCGATAAAGTGCTGTCAATCCCCTCGGAATTTGGCTATGTGGAAGCGGTAGGTTTCCGTCGTGGCAAAGAGGTGGCGCGTTTTGAATATGAACCGGTCGGACGAGCCTATGCCTTGTCGCTTTCCCCCTTCTTTATGCCCCCATCCCTCAAAGAGGGAGATGTCATGTGGGTGGTCTGCCAAGTGCTGGACGGAGAAGGGAAGTCAGTAGAGCAAGCAGAGGGCGAGGTTTCTTTTACCCTCACAGGTGGTGCCGTCTTTGATGCCGAGCCCACACTCTGCGAAGGCGAGCCTTTTGTGCTGAAACTGTCCGGTGGTCGTGCTGCACTCTCTCTTCGCAAAACGGAGCGTTCCGCATCCATCACGCTCCATGCGCAATCCACCGCCTACGTTCCCACCTCATTGCGATTAAAATAACAGAGGTAAAAGAATACAGATATGTATTATACAGAAAAAATATACGACAAAAATCCCCATTGCCATACCTTTTCTGCCACCGTCCTCGCCACCATTGATACCCCAAAAGGGTATGCCGTCTATCTTGACCGTACCGCTTTCTTTTATGAAGGCGGTGGGCAATCAGCAGATAGTGGCACGCTGGGGGGGATCGAAGTGCTTGATGTCAGGGATGGAAAAGAGGGGATCTATCATCTTCTCAGTGCCCCTTTGCCCGAAGGCAAAATAGTGGAAGGGAAGATTGACTCGAGCAAGCGTTTTCGCCATATGCAAGCACATTCTGCCGAGCATATCCTCTCTGGTTTAGCCTACTCTCTGTTTGGAGCAGAAAACGTTGGCTTTCATCTGGGAAAAACAGAAGTCACTTGCGACTATGACAAGCCCTTTTCCTACGAGCAAATCAGATTGCTGGAACAGAAAACCAACCAAGCGATATGGGCCAATCTCCCCATTACCGTCACCTATCCCACACCGCAAGAACTAAAGGAAATGACCTATCGCAGTAAACTTGATTTGAAGGAAAACGTCCGCATTGTCACCGTGGAGGGCATTGACGTTTGCGCCTGTTGCGCCCCTCATGTGTCCTACACGGGCGAGATTGGCGTCTTTGCAATTTCTACCTTTATGCACTACAAAGGCGGCACACGATGCACCATCAAAGCCGGCGTAGACGGTCTGGCATTCTTGGGGCAAATGCAAAGCCAGCTCGAAGAGATCTCTCACCTGCTTTCAGCCCCCCTTGACCAATGCGCCGAAGCGGTCAACCGCTTAAACGATACCGCAAACGACCTGCGATACACCATGGTCGGATTGCGCCGTGCGCTGATGGATGTGCGCATCGCCAATGCCACGCCAAAAGACGGTTGCCTCTTCTTTTTTGACGATGATGCCACGGCCGAAGATATGCGTTATCTCACCGCCACAGGCGTTGGCAAATGTGAGCTTGCTTGTGGTAGTTTCGTTCAAAATGACGGAGAGGGATGGCGTTTTCTGCTCGTGTCGAGCACTTGCGATCTCTCGATGATACAGCCTACACTCAGGGGAGAATACCATGCCAAGTGTGGTGGCTCTCGCAGTATGCTGTCTGGCATTCTACCTAAAAATAAAGACGATATAATGCGGTTTTTGCCTGCGCTCCTAAAGTCTTGTCCATCTGCGAATGGCTAACATACTCACCTCAAAAAAAGCCTTATACCCTGGGCGATTTGCCGGATATAAGGCTTTTTTTGTTTTGATCGAAAATTCATTATTTTGAAAACTTGCACAAAAAATGAGCGCAAATGCCTCCCTTTCCCCCGCCATTTCTTCATTATTTTTGCAATATCACCAAAAAAGCGAAAGTTTGTGCTACTGCTCGTCTCGGTGTGTTATAGTGATGGCAAACCAACACACGGGAGAGAAGACATGCGAAACATAAAAGAGAAGATTGCCTATCGTTTCCGCCCTCAAAAAGAGGAAAGAGACTGCATAGAAGAAGGGCGATATATTACCTATGGCATTGTGGTAGAGCAAAGGGTAAAGGGAGAGTGGCAAGAGATTGACTACGTCCCCGACGTCACAATGGACTACGAAGAGGCAAACAAATTGGCTCTTGCCTGCACGGAAGGGCAACTCTCTCCCTTGCATCTGATGGATGTCATCGAAGATATGATTTTTAGTATTTGAAAGTGCAATTAACCTTTTCTCATTTGCCTTAAAAATAAGAGAGAAGCGAGAGCAAAGGTCACCACGGCATAACCAAGCACCAAGAGAAGATGCCCTGCCACCGCCTCAAATTCGCCTGCATACAGCGCTTGCTCTATTTTGACACCATGCACAAAGGGCAAAGCATAGGCGATTTTTTTGAAAGTACCGCCCACTAAATCAAGGTCAAACCAAATGCCGGAAAACCAAGCGGCGAGGTTGGTGAGCAGAGCCCCGCAAACGCCTCCCACCTGCTTTTGACTTAAAATACTGCCAAACAGTAGACCAAGTGCAATAAAAAACAGAGAAAGCGGTATCACCATCAGCGTGGCATAAAGGATGGTGACTTTGCACTCCAGCCCAAACAGCATACCTACGGCAAAGCAAAATACACCTTGCACAAGCGATATGGGAAGCAAGGGTAGGGTATAGCCGAATATGAAATCAAGAGGTGACATGGGGCTAGCGTAAAGTCGGGTGAGCAAAGCACTTTCGCGGTCTTTTGCGATGATGGTCGCTGAAAACAAGGTGATAAACGACAGCCCAAAAATGATCATGGCAGGCGCGAGCTTATCAATCTCAAATAAAGGCACGGGAATGTTGGATTGAATGACCGAAAGCAACACAATGAGCACCCCGGGAAATCCCAATCCGAAGAAAAGGGTAAGGGGATCTCGGAGTATTTCTTTGAGGGTTCGTTTGGCGAAAGTCAGCATTTTCATTTTGTATCTCCTTTCACCCATGCCACAAAGGCGTCTTCGAATTTTGTGGTATTTGTCTGTGCTTTCAGTTCCTCTGCTGTGCCTGAGGCGATCAAACGCCCGTCTTTCATAATGCCGATGCGGTCGGAGAGGGCCTCTGCCTCTTCCATATAGTGGGTGGTCAAAATCACCGTCACTTTGCCTTTTAAGGCTCTGATAACGTCCCAAAGTTCGCTTCTGGCAATCACATCCAGCCCCAGCGTGGGCTCATCTAAAAATAGAATTTTAGGCTCTGTCATCAGCGCCATGGCAAGGCTGAGTCTCCTTTGCCATCCGCCGGACAGTTTGCCGGCTTTTTTATCTAAAATGCTACGAAGGCGAAATTCTTCTACCATCGCATCGATGCGCTCGGCTGTCTTTGCTTTTGAAAAGCCATGCACGCCACACATTAGCTCTAAATTTTCCTTTACCGTCAAATTGGTGGCAATGGCTGTCTCTTGGGGCGAAATACCCAGCAAGGCTTTCACTTGCGCCGGGGCAGAACGAATGCTATGCCCAAGCAGAAAAGCATCCCCTTCATCGGGTTTTACAAGGCAAGAGAGCATTTTAATGGTGGTGGTTTTTCCCGCACCGTTTATGCCCAAAAGAGAGAAGAACTCTCCCTGGGCAATAGAGAGAGACAAATGGTCAACAGCGACCACGTCTTGATATCGTTTTGTGAGATTTTGAATATTGATTGCCATCATGATTTTACCTCCATAAGTGTGGCTCTGCAGGGCGCGCCGTCAAATCCGGCAAGGTGAAGGGGAGCGGCGTGAAGTAAATACACGCCAGAGGGCACGTGGGATAGACGAACCCCCTCCAGCAAAACTATATCACCTTTCAGCAACGCCAAATGCACCGCCATGGGCGCATCCTCCGGCCCGACCGTTTGGCTCTCCACGCCGAGCAAAACCAAACCGCCCGAGAAAAAGACTTCTGCCGCCTCAAGCGTGACCACCGCGCGTCCTTTTAGCAATATGCGCTTTTTTGCCTCGTGGTTTTTTGCCTCAGCGTCAGCGAGTATCTTTTCTGCATCAACTCTTGTCAGTTCGCCCTCGTGTGGGGCAACGTAAGCCGGACCAATATAGTGCTCAAGGGGAAGTTCGCCTACGGTTTTGCCATCACCGTAAAAATGAAAGGGGGCATCCACGTGAGTGCCATTATGGGCGCACATGGAAAAAGCCGTTAAATTGCAAACATCTCCGCGCTCTGTCCGTTGTAGCACCTCGGCTTTGGGGGCAGGGTCTCCGGGGTAGACATTGCATCCCATCACCTCTTGAGAAATATCGTATAATTTCATATTTTTGTCCTTTACTCGTCTTGTGCTTCAGAGGTGGCATACACCGCCTCTGCAAATTGGGTAAACACAGATTTGGGCGGAATAGCAAGCCCTCTTTCTTTATCTCCCAGTATCACCAAAGTGTCTCCCGCTTGAATACCAAATAACTCACGGGCTTGTTTGGGAATCACGATTTGCCCCTTTTCGCCAACCGTCACCGCCCAAGCGTATTTTCCTTTTGGATGTTTCATGATAAACCTCCTTTGTAGGTATGAATGGTATGAAAAGTATGATTTGTATAACTAATTATACCATCATCCATAGCCAAAGTCAAGCATTTTGCATCATTTTGCGGTGTATTTTCGCCCTCAAAACTTGCTATCTTTTCAGTAAACTTATTTATTTTCAGTAAATTGTTGCGTAAAATTGAGCGATGTGCTATAATAGTGGCATCATACCATTTTGGTTTGTTTTGGCAAACACTTTTCGCAAAAAGGAGTTTAGAAAAATGAAAAGATGGCTCTCTATTTTGGTGATAGCACTTTTATGTGTGGTCGCGGTCTTTGCTTTGACCGCTTGCGGTAAGACAAACGATGCCCCCACAGATCCCTGCGCCATTTCCTCCGCCTCTATGATACTTACAGGTGACCACCTTTCTTTGAAAGTGCCCAATACCACCACAGAGTTTTCTTTTCTCAATGACATCACCGTGCCAGAAGGCGCGGGCTATGTGGTGGCGAGAGATAAGTATTTCGAAAACGTATTCCACGCCAAAATTGCACCTCTCAGTTCTGGTGATAACCACTTCTATATTCTTGTGACCAATGGCGACGCAATGAAACTTTATACCGTCACAGTGCGCAGATTGCCCCTATATACCGCGCGTTTTGAAACTTCTGACGGCACGACGATTGCCAGCCAAAGCGTAGAGGAAGGTAGTCTTGTCACCGCGCCCGAAGAGTACACCTTTGCAAGCTGGCAACTGAACGGTGGTGGCATCGTGGATATGCCCTATACGGCAAACGCCAATGTCCGTGATATGACATTCACCGCCATCTTCAAGCCCATTGATTATACAATCACTTTTATTATCGATGACGTAACGGACACACCCGAGCCAATGACCGTCACTTACGGTAGCGAGTTTGTGTTGCCCACGCCACCCCAAAAACAATCCTACGTGGGGGAGTGGTATGACGGAACTACGAAAATCACAAATGGTATTTGGAATATTCCAAGAGACGTTACACTAATAGCCATCTATACTCTCGACACGAGTATTTATAAGGTTTCCGGCAATACGATAACCGGGTTAACAGATGCCGGAAAGACCAAGTATACCCAAATTTTGATCCCGTCCGAGATCAATGGCGTTACAATTACCTCGATTGGCGAGGGTGCGTTCGCTAGGTGCACAAGCCTTAGGAGTGTCACCATCCCTGATAGCGTCACCTCGATTGGTTATTTGGCGTTCGCTTATTGCACAAATCTTACGAGCATTGCCATTCCGGATAGCGTCACCTCGATTTGCGCGAGTGCATTCAATAGTTGAACAAGCCTTACGAGCATCAAAGTGGATAAAAACAATCGCC
>JAGBWH010000153.1 GCA_017629925.1 Clostridia bacterium | reverse complement strand
TGTCTTCTGTGTTTGGCATCTCCGGCGATGGTTTGGCAGATGTGCTTGGTCGTATGAATCGCGGCAAACGTATTTGGGATAGCTATTTCCAAAATCTCGCCAATGCGATTTTCGAAGATCTTGAACGCTATCAAAACGGCGAGGATACACCCCTCAGCTTTGCAGACGAGCACGAAGCGATTTCTGCGCAAGTCCGCGAAGGCAAAATCACCCGTTTGTTCTATTCAGAAGCCGATTATGAGTGCCTGACCAAATTTGCAGAGGAACATTCCGAGACCGTCGATGCCTACCTCTCCACCCTTCATGCAGAAGAAGAAGTCGATCCTGTCTTTGAGGCAGAAAAAGTGAAATATGCGTTGTTCTGCCAGATCCAGAGAGAGAACTGCGACGAGGAAAAAGAAAAAATCGAAGCACAAGGCAGAGACGAAGAGGCTTTGAAGGCGGCAGAAGAAGGGGAAGACGCCCCCGCAGAGCAAGAGCCCGAAGTGCAAGAAGTAAAAGCAAACGAACTCCCCTCTGACGAAGAATAATATCTGCCAAAAGAAAAAGCAAAGAGGAAGAAAAAATGAAATTATCTGATTTTGATTTACCTAAAACTCCCTCGGGGGATCCTTGTTGGACGAGTGGCGCAAAGACAAATGCCATGATCAAGGGCAAACTGATCAGCTCAGGTGTCACCTATCGCCTCAAAGAGCACTCCAGCCCCGTATGGAAGAAATGGTCTACCACCTTGCGTGACATGGAGCGCGAACGCCAAAGACTGATTAGTGCAGGAGAAAGCATTGACTGCATTGATAATGAAATCAACGCCATCAACACCCCTGAACGTAAACGTGCATGGGATGAAGAGGATGCTTTGTCTGATGTGTATCTGGATGCTAAAAACAGAATGAATCAGATGTTCGCTCGCCCCGAATTTAAGGATATTATTTACTGCGCAGATGAAATGTGGATTGAAAGAAGAGGGTCCACAGGTCAATTCAAAGCCATTGAAGCCGTCAGAGAATGTGACGTGACCATGGGCTTTGAAGAAGGCGGACTTCCTTTGGTATTTTATCGTTTGCCGGATGAAAAGGCGCAATGCGATATTCTGGCGACTTTCGCTGATGCCTATGCGAAAATTCACAAATTGGGCATCATCCACTCCGATATTAAAATGCATAATATGCTGATTGGCAGAGCCGGTGCTTCTCCTCACGTGGGTAAACTCATCGACTTTGACGCGGCATTCTTTGCCTCTGATTTGCGCGCCAATGTGGGCAATATGGTGTATGTGCTCAATACCATTGGCGGTACTTTGATGGCGCCTGAATTGTCTGCATTTTATGGCGCTGTGCAAAATGGTGGTCACGATCGTTTTGATTTGTCTCGTATCACCACAAAACTGGACGTATTCTCCTTTGCTATGTCGATTTACGAATGTATGTACGGCAAAGAATACGCCCACCTCACACCTTTTGATTTGTACTATAACGACTCCCTGTTTGTGGGAGATGACGGCACCCCTATCCCGTTCTCTATGCCCGTGGAAATCAACGACTGTGACGAAATGGATGCCTCTTTCTCCATTCGTCCTCCCAGAGAATTTGAAGAAAATCATCCTTTCCTTCATGCTTTGCTTCGTTGGATGCTGGCATTCAATCCCGCCGACCGTCCCACAATGGAGCAGGTGGCAACTGTGCTTCGCGGTTACCAAACCTACCAAGACACAGGCATCACCGACATTCCTGCAGAATATCTTCCTATTGACATTCATTCTCCTTGGCCCGGCAAGAACGGCGAAGAATATGAATTCCATCCTGAGGTAGATCCTTCTATCCAATGCATTATGAAAAACGTTGCCAGAGGTGAAGGCTGGTATATTATCAAGCGCACCAACGGTAGCATTTCCGAAGCCAACAACTATAAAGACCTGCTTGCAAGAGGTCTGCTTACCCTCAAGGGTGCAGGTGGCCCTGCCAGACCTGCTGGCGCTCCTGCGGGCGCGCGCGCGGGCGGTATTACTATTGTAGATCACACCGTCAGCATTCGTCCTAACCCTGCCAGACCCGGCTACTATTTCATGAGCAAAGGCGGAGTGGAAGTGAGCAGAAGCGAGGCAGAACTCATTCGTGAAGGCTATGCCGTAGCCGGTACGCTTTCCCCTGAAGAAATTGCTGCACGCGAGGCAGAACTGAGCACGCCTTGGCCCGAAGACGGCATTATCTTCACCAGCGCTGCCACAGGCATTACCCGTCATACAGCCAAAGGTGTGGGCTTCTATCTCATGCCTGACCGCTCTGTGAGAGATAAAATATATTTAGTTGGTAGAGGATTTGCAAAATTTGCACCCAAAGCACCCGGCACACCTCCTCCTGCTACAAGTGAGCCTTGGCCCTCCGATAACATTCGTTTCACATTGCCTTTGGGCGTTCGTGTGGAAAGAGGGGCAACCGAGGGTACCTATACCGTGTATAAAGGTCCCGTTCGCTTGACCAAAAATGCCAAAGGCTTGATTGCTGACAGGCTGGCTGTGAGCACAGCGCCCGGCGCACATACCCCTGCCCCTGCTACCCCTAAAGCACCTCCCGCAACGCCCACTCCCACCCTTGATGCACCTTGGGAAAGCGACCGTATTGTGTTCGTTGAAGGGAAAAACGTATCCATTACCAGAGGCGCAACGGAGGGTAGATATGTGCTTGTCATGCACTTTATGCATGGCGCAACAGTCAACCGTAACAAAGATGAACTCATCAGGGACGGATATGCTCGTCCTATTGAAGAATGAAGGTAGAATATAATGGCACACGATGACAGATGCTATTTGCCTTGGGATGAAGACCGCATTGTCTTTGTAAAAGGCGATTGGAAAATTTATCGCACCAGCGCCGAAGGCAGATGGTATGGCTATACTGTCAACGGTCTTGAAAGCGGAATAGAAGTGCAGGCGGCCCAATTGGTGGCCTATGGCATGGCGAAATGGAGTCCCTTTTTCGCAGAAAAGCCCTGGACGACAGATGGCATTGAAATTCCTCCGGAAACCACCGCTTTGATTGTACGTAACTTCAAAAAGGGAAAAGAATATTTCCTGGAACGCACCCCCGGCGCACTCATTGTTGCATGCGACGCCTACTATCTTTTGTCCCAAGGTCTGGTGATTGACAGAAAAGGAAAACTGACCAAAGCGGCGCAAAAAAAGGCGAAAATCGGCAAAGTAGACGATGGCACGCCCAACACCCCCTGGGCAGCGGACAATATTGTGTTTGCGCCATTTCCTGCAGGAATCACCGTCCAAAAAAGCGCGGTAAATGGCAGATATACGCTCATGCGCGGGAATATGTCACTCACTGTTGTTGCCCAACGATTACTCGATGAGGGGCTTGCGATTCCCCTTGAAGAATATACAAATGAGCTGGTGAAAAAGCAAATTGCCCAAATGGCACATTCCACCCCCGTTACCTTCGCAAAGGCGCTGGAAGGGGTGATGTATGGCATTGACGTGCCTCTTGACAGTTTTCCCACTTTGCTCCAAGCAGTGATATTCGCTCATGGGCTCAAACACAACACCGAAACATACAGAGAAATTTTGATGTATCGGCTGGATGTGGATGCGCTTGTGCAAAGCATGAATACATTGCAACGTGAGTTTATGGAGATGGAAGCAAACTATCATGCAGTGGCTTCCGTTTTCCGTGAAGGGGTGCGCACCCTTGAGCAAATCATCGGTGAAATGACATCCGTGAGTGCGAAGATGGAGACAAACCTCAATTGTCTTACTGAGGTAAAGAATACCTATGCCGATGTTTTAGAAAGTGCCGCACTTTCCGCTCTCCAAAACCGCCTGACCGAAGCTCATGGCTTGGTGGAAGAGTTGTCTCGCACTTTTGATTTGAGCAAAATCCGTATGCAAGGCACAGTTGATTCACTACACAGCGGTGCCGCTCGCATCAGAGAAGCCATGATACAGCTTTCAGCTAAGTTAGCCCATATGACTACTTTGGTGGAAAACTATCGCAAAGATGCGGGCGACATCACGGCACTATATCGTTTGTTTTGCGATGTCTATGATGTGAAATATAAGGATTTGATTATCCCCGAGACAGAAGCGGACTTTATCGTCAAACTCCAACGATCCCAAGAGAGTTTGGATCAGTTGGCATCTGTCCATCAGGCATACGAAAAAGCCGTAGGTGATATTGCGCCTCTGAAAGAAAAAGTGGAGCGTCAAATAGCCTCTTTTCAAAATCAATGGCATGACCTTGATCGTGATATCAATGAGCGCCATGTGTGGCTACATGAAATTCACACCGAATGTGCTCACCTAAGACATCATCTTGACGTGTCTCATTTTACCTTTTTGGAAAGAAAAGCAAAGAAAATTGCCTTCAAAAATAAAGGCACCCCGTGGCCATCTGACCATATCACTTTGGTGGAAGACAAACGATGCGTAATCACGCGCGATACCAAAGAAGGGTATTACGTCGTTGATAATGGGGAAGCAAAAAGAACAGTCACCGCACTCCATCTGCTCTTGTGCGGATTGGCTGTAAAGTCTTAAAAGCAGTGAAGTAAAACGGAGGACGTTTTTTATGGCGCGCCAGTCTATTCCTGACAAAAATCCTAAACTCAAAGAAATTGCAGCCGTTCGGTTTCGCTATATTGAGAGAGAGCCCCATATTTTGCTGATGCAAAAGGACAAAGACGAATATTATGTATTGACTTGGCATCCGGATGATTGCTACCATAGGGTAGGGCCATACACGGCAGAAGAACTGGTGGACTATCGGCTGGCTACTTATAAATGCGCAAGCGAAGTGGAAATCAAGCAAGCGCGCAGCAGATATCAAAGAGATATTGAGTTGTTACATCAAGCCATTAGTCTGTTGCGCCACGCCAAAGCAAAAACAGACGAGCGCTTAAAGCAATCCAAACAGCAATTACAGCAGCTTTCTCAGAAGGTGGAGCAAGGCAAAATCAAACTGGAGTCCCTTAAAAGGCGTTTTCTTGCCTTGAAGGAAAACCAAGGTGTGAAGTGGCTTCATTTAGATAGTGTGGATGCGTTGCAATTCCCCTATGAGAGAATGCTAAGTCAACTGCAAGCTCTCGAGCATCGCATCCCCCGTGTAGAGATGCCCGACATCAGTGTGATGGAAGACGAATGCCATAGTTGCAAGGTACTGTTTGATGGTTTGCGTAGCGATCGTCAATTATTTGTATTTCAATTAGAACAATTTAAAAGCAAACTCTCCACGATTCCGCAATTGATCAACGACATTAAAAGAGCGGTGAACAAAATTGAGTCTACGAAAATAGACAATGTCCCACAACTAATCGAAACATTTGAAGGATGGGTAAAAGAAATGGAAATGTACGAAGCAAAAATCAGAGAAGAGGAAGAAGCATTTAAGAAGTTTTCCCATGGAAGCATTGAGGGGTATGTGACCGAGTTGCTTGGTCGCGACCAAAAATTAAAAGACTCTCCCAAATACAGCACCGCTGTGGCATTGCCTTGGCGTATGGAAGGTGAGGCAGGTGAACGCCCTGCTATCGTGACACAAGATACCATCAACGCGTTGGATCTGCCTGAAGGCACCGTGGTGACTTTAGAGCTCCTGAAAGAGCAAAAAATGGTGGCAAAAGACACCGATAGCCTCGTGCTCATCCTGAAGGGCAAAGCCAAATTGCGCTATCCTGTGGCGGCTCATCAATACATGAAATTGGCAGAAAGCGATGTACCCTCAGCTCTATGATATGCGAGTTATATAAAAGCACCCTCTCTGCCGACGAAAAGTGCGCCTATGAAGCGTTAGTGGCTGGATATCAGGCAATGAAAACATCAATTGTCTTTGATCTTGCGGACCATCATCGGTTGGAACGTCTTCTTGATAGTGTTAGATACGACCACCCGGAGATTTTCTATGTGGATGGGACCTTCAATTATCGAGTCATGAATATGTTTGGCAAAACGAGAATTACTTTAATGCCACAATATCTCTATTCTCAAAGCGAGGTCGCGCGCATTTCTGCAAAATGCAAAGCGGAGGCTGAGCGCATCATCAAAGGTGCGCCCTCTGATGATTTTGGCAGGGAACTGCTGGTGCATGACCGCCTTTGCGAAAAAATCGTCTATCAGGAAGGCGCCCACGCCCATTCCATTATCGGCGCATTGATAGACGGCAGATGTGTATGCGAAGGTATTTCCAAGGCCGCTAAATACTGCTTTGATATGCTCGGCATGACCACCGCTATTATGACGGGAAATGCGGGCAAAGGTGGGGATATAGGGCCTCATGCTTGGAATGTGGTCAAAATCAGAAGTGACTGGTATCATGTAGATATCACATGGGATAACGGCACCGCCGATACCATGGGTTGCACCACCGTTTCGGTCTATGACTATTTCAATCTTTGCGATGAAGAAATTGAGGTCAATCACAAAATTGATATGGCGCTTCCTTGCCGTGCCACAGAGACGGACGAAAACTATTATATGAAAAATGATTTGTATGCCTTTAATATGGACATGGTAAAAGATATTGCCCAAAGAGAAATCCGTGCCGGCAAAAAGGTCATTTGTTTCCGTTGCGCCTCTTGGATGGCGGGCAAAGAAGAGAGCATCTTGCAAACCGTATTCTCCTGCATCAAGACGAGAAGAAGTGTTGAATATGTCCATAGCAATATGGTATTTAGCATTAAATTATAACCAAATATCGAAAATACAGAAAAACCCCCTATAAAAGTGCCTAAATATAGGAGATAGATATGAAAATTTCATACGGATATTGCGCTAAATTCAAAAAGCCTATCGCGCTTCAGTTCAAAGAAGAGGGAACCAACTTTTTTGCAGTAGGTTGCTTTTTACCCATGGTAGGCGCGGACGGCAAAGCCAAGGATGTCACAGAAGACAGTCTTCATGGCGCATTTTATCTCAGCGAAGGATATCAAAGGAAAGGTTGCCCTCGTTGCGGTGCAAAATATATGTTTGTGTGCCGTGATTGCGGTAATTTCGTGTGCTATAATGGCATGAGCGGAACTGCGTATTGCCCCGGTTGCGATGCCCATGTGAGCGTCCCTGCAATGACGACCAATCGCATTGTGGCAAATGCACCCCAAAACCCTTTAACACTCCCGACCACCCAAGTGCTCGTTGCCATTGACTATTCGGGCAGTATGAGAGATGTGGTCAGTGGCACACAAAGCAAGTTTGATGTGGTACGTCAGGCTGTGATTGCCACTTTGCTCAGCGATCCCAACATCAAAGCCCAAATTGGTATTGTCTATTTCCATGACAGAAACGAATATGTCGTGCCCATGACCACCGATCGTCGCAAACTGATCCGTGTGCTGGAGGACGCTCATGCCTACCCTTGCAATAATACCATCGGGCCTTTCAGAGATATGATGGAACAGAGTGTCTATCTGCCCTTTTTGCAACACACAGGCAAAAAAATCATCATCTTATATACTGATGGCGGATTTAACGATCTGGTACGTATGGAAAGACTTTCACAACAACTCAAAACCAAATATGGCGTCACCATTATTACCATTGGTAGCCCCGATGCGGATAGTCGCTATCTGGCGAAACTCAGTAGCGGTGGCAATAGCATTTCTGCCGCGTATGACAATATGGAAGGCGCATTTGCAGATGCCATTTCCATCCATCACGACGGACAGTAAGGTCTCCATTTTCCCTGTGATGGGGCGATGTGAGCAAAAAACAAAGTGCTACACGCACCGTGCGTGACCATCATTTATATGGGTACGGTGGGCGCAAATCATGGCCTAACTAAGTGCGAAAGTAGCATCGGTGCCATCCTGTCAAAATCCCTCGGAACTTTTCTATGAAGAGCCCGAGGGAATTTTCAATCTCATAGCAGACCAAAAACACAAAAAACATCTAAAAAACAAAGGAGATACCTCCGACATGGCAAGTAAAATTTTCCCTGTGATGGGGCAATGCGAGCAAAAGAAAAAGCCCATTGGGCTTCAGTTCGCCAATGATAGCAATGAATCTGTGGCGGTTGTGGGGATGTTTTTGCCCACTATCTCAGATGCAAAACTCAGCACCACAATAGAAGAAAAAGCGGATTTGCATATCGGGACTTTCAAAAGAAAAGGCTGCCCGGCTTGCCGACAAAATACGTCCCTTTATATGTGTTGCCATTGCAATACCCTCGTTTGCTATGACGGCAAAGAGGGCAAGCATACTTGTCCCGCTTGCGGGAAAACAGAACGCGTGCCCGCCTCCAAAGACGAGCGCATTGTTTGCTCCGGTGGTGGAGGCAAAAAGCACGCAAGAATTGCCGTGATGATGTGCATGGATGTGTCAGGCAGTATGGACGATGATATGCTGAGCGAAATGAAAAAGGCGGCAACGGACTATTTGAATGCGTTGCCCATTGGCACGCAAGTGGGGCTTGTCACATTTCAATCCAGGGTGGATTTGCGTGTACCTTTGACACCGTTTCATGGTCGAGTGAAGAGCGCCATTTCGGAACTTGAAAGTTACGGTGGCACGCAAGGGCCTTTGGGATTCGTTTTGAAGCAAGGCAATTTTATGAGATTTTGGGGCAAAAAATACGTTCTCTTCTTCACCGATGGCGAATGGGAGGACCCCTCTGAGCAACAGGAATATGCCCGTCGGTTGCGTGAAAAGGGCGTGACCATCATTGGCATTGGTACTACGGGCGCAAATCATCGCTTTATCGAGTCTGTGAGTGATCCGGGCGCTTCTATTGTGACCACGGAAGGCGCATACGAAACCGCCTTTGCCAAGGCACTCAATATTGTGAGCGGAAACTAATACCCGAAAAAACCATGTATCATAGATTCGCATATTTCACTTAAACGGTAGGAGAAAACCATGAAAACATCCAAAATGAAAAGGCGTATCCGCACAGTCAAAACACTCTGCTTTGCATTTGCGGGCGTGTTTGCGGCGTTGGTTGTGGTGGCAATCGTGGGCTGGTCTATGTTTGGCGAGCAGATTTTAGCCGCCAGAACGGTCGAGCAGATCGATGAAGGGTTATACACCATGGCGTATGACGGCGAATACGGATTTGGAGAGTTTTTGGAGCAGGGCGGTGCCGCCACAGACGGGGAACTTGCCGCCTATCTCGCAGACTATATTTCTCATGGCTTTTATCAACTGAACCCAAAGGAGCAGACCTACGGATGCAGTACCTTGGCAGTAACGTCGGCAGACGGGCAAACCCTGTTTGGTCGCAATTTTGACTGGACCACTTGCCGTGTGATGATTGTCAAAACTGTGCCAAAAGAGGGATATGCCTCTATTTCCACTTGCAATTTGGATTTTTTGGGATTTGATGAAAGCTGGTCGCCCACTGGCAGTTTTATGGATCAAATGATGACGTTGGCAGCGGTGTATGTGCCACTTGACGGCATGAATGAAAAGGGGCTGTGCGTGGCAGATTTGGTGATTGAAGATGGCACAGAAACCCACCAAGACAATGGCAAAACAGACCTCACCACTACCGCCGCTATTCGACTTTTGCTTGACCGTGCGGCAAATGTGGACGAAGCTTTGGCGTTGCTCCAAAATTATGATATGCATTCTTCCTCCGGTATGCAGCATCATCTCGCTTTGGCGGATGCATCAGGCAGACGTGTGGTGGTGGAGTATATCAACAATGTGATGTATTGCACCGAAACACCTGCTGTGACCAATTTCTATTTGACGCCGGGTGACCACTACGGCAAAGGAGACGCTTCCTCCAAAAACCGATACGATAGACTCATGTTCCAATACGCCCTAAAAGAGGGCAGAATGACGGGGCAAACGCTTATGGATACTTTGCTTTCCGTTGAGCAAAATAAACCCGAGGAATATCGCGCCACCCAATGGAATGTGATTTACGATACCCGTTCGCTCACCGCTTTTTATCGCGTTCATGGAAAAGATGTGGGCGAAATTAGCATTGTAAAATAAACAACCCCCTTGCCTTGTTCCGTTGAGGAAAATAGGGCAGGGGGATTTTTCTAAAAAACAGAGCAGGTGTATTTTTAGAAAAACAGGCAAAGCAAAACGGGGGGCGACTCCCTGTTTTTTTGTGCTTTTTGGAGGTATCGGAAAATTCGTAAAAATATGCAGAAAATGTATGAAAAAATGACATTCTATGGGGTTACAAAGTTCGGCGGACTTGCCATTTTCTCGTCTTTTTCCCCTGTCAAGATGGTAAAATGGAGAAAAACAAAAAATGCAATAAAAAGTTTTCCACATTCAAAAATGTTGGTTTTGTGGAAAACTCAAATACTTTTCCACGCGAAAAGGTTGAATTACTCGGTATCAAGAGATTTTGTGCGGAAATCCCCACATTATCCACATTTCAAAATGTGGAAAACTACAAATTCGACATTTTTAGGCAATTTTCATAAAATGGGTAAAAAATGGTAAATTTCATCTTCGCTTATTCTTTTTCAAAAACCGACAATCCTTCGTAAATCATACATTTGTATTCGTAAAAATACGAAATTTAGCTGGGTTGCCGTCGGCAAACAAGCAATGAAATACATCCCTTGTGGGATTTGTGAAATGCGCTTCGCGCTTGAAATGTGGCTCCGCCACTTGAAATGCCCAAAGGGCATGACAGAATGTTTGCGACAATCATCGTAGGGGAGGATATCATCCTCCCGCAAAAAAGAGCAAGGATAAAAGGACATGAAACCTTCTATACTTGCTCCGTTTTTTATTATAAATGAATTGATGCTGACGCATCATGAATTGGACTGGCCATGATT
>JAGBWH010000152.1 GCA_017629925.1 Clostridia bacterium | reverse complement strand
GGTAAACCCATCAAAGAATGTCTTACCTGGGGCGCTTTGGCTTCTGCATTGTCTGTGACAAAAGCAGGTGCGTCTTGCTCTGTACCCGCAAAAGAAGAAGTAGAAACCGCTCGCCACACACTCAAACCCTATACTGCATCATAAAGGAGAATATACCTATGTCTTGTAGAGAAAAACTCACACCGCCTACCCATCCCGTAGACGTTGTGCTCGACACGGATGCCTACAACGAAATTGATGACCAATTTGCGCTGGCATACCTGCTTCGCTCAAAACCGCATCTTGTCACCAAAGCGATTTATGCTGCCCCTTTTCATAATCGTCGCTCTACCTCCCCCGAGGACGGCATGGAAAAAAGCTACAATGAAATTCTAAAACTGCTTGATTTGCTGGAAGAAGACGTGCCTGTGCTAAAAGGCTCTGCCACTTATCTCCCCGATGAGCAAACCCCTGTTGACTCTCCCGCAGCCCGTCACCTTGTGCAGTTGGCACATGAATATTCGCCCGAAAATCCCCTCTACGTGGTAGCGATTGGCGCAATCACCAACGTGGCGTCCGCCATTTTGATGGACACTTCCATTTGCGAAAATATCGTCATCGTTTGGCTGGGCGGAAATTCCCTTTTCTCTCACAGCAACAAGGAATTCAACCTCATGCAAGATATTGCCGCCGGCCGTGTGGTGGTAGGGAGTTCTGCCCCCTTCGTGCAGTTGCCCTGCTGGGGTGTTGTCACTCAATTTGCGCTATGTGAAGGCGAACTCAACCAATGGTTTGTGGGCAAAAATCCCGTATCCGACTATCTCGGCAAAAACACCCTCGCCTACATGGAAGCAGGCCTACAAGAAAAATTCCACACTCGCGCTTGGAGCAAAGTCATCTGGGACGTCACAGCGGTCGGCTGGCTACATAGCGGACGTATGACACTCATGGACCAAACCATCATGCCCCGCCGTTTGCCCGACTACAACCACCAATACGAGCCCACCACTTTAGACAGCGAGATGGCATACATTCACTACATTCACAGAGATGCGCTACTCAATCACCTCATTGATACCTTAAATGGCGAGGGCAAGTGATCCCATTTCTTAAAAAATGGGCGTGCAAAACACCCTTCCCATGATTTTTCATAGCAACGGAAACCACTCCAACCAAAAAGGACAATATCATGTGCAAAAAAGCGCAGAATATTGTCCTTTTTTCTGTTTTTGGGTGAAATCGTTTGATTTTTTTGATTTTTTTATTGTATTTTATTGACAAATGCACAAAAATTGTATATAATATCAGCAGATGTTTTATTCATCAAAAAATTTTTTTCATACCAAAGGAGTTAGGCTTGTGAATCATGGTAGCCACAGTTCCCTTATCGAGGAACAAAATCATTTGCTACACCTAATTGACATGGGCATCCTGTCCCAAGACCAAAACACCCTGCCCGCCAACGCGGAGAATGGGTATATTTTTTATCTCATAGAAGAAGGAAAAGCCACGTTTTTAGACGGTGGAAAGGCTGAGACGCTTGGCGCAAGGCATTGTCTGTGGCTGAGTGCGCAACAGAGCTATGAGCTTTACGCCAAAGAGGGAGATGAGTTTTGTGCCAAATGGGTGTGCTTTGATGGCGCGCAGGCCCGTTCTTTGTTCCAATATTTCACCGAAAAGGGAGGCAAATCGCCATTTATTTTGGAAAACCCCCTATCACTTAACCGATATTTTGACCGTCTCGACCAAATTAGCCGTATTGGCGGAGGCAACGAAGAAAAGGGGCTGGTCGCCTATGCAACCTTGCTGGGGCTTTTGACAGACGTGATTTGCCAACCTCCCCAAAATGACGGCAAGCGCAAAGTGATGCGCAATCGCCCTGAGGATCTTCGTGCTTATCTTGATGCGCATTACAATGAGAAAATCACGCTGGAAGATATGGCAAAAGAATTTTCTGTGAATAAGTTTTATCTCACCCGTATTTTCAAAGAAAATTACAATTGCTCGATCGTCAGCTACCTCAATGCCAAGCGCATTGAGCAAGCGAAATATCTCCTACGCTCCACCAGCAAAACCGCCGAGGAAATCGCCCGTCTATGCGGTATTCCCGATGCTTGCTATTTCCACCGCGTGTTCCAAAAATCCGAGGGCGTCAACCCCGGCACCTACCGCAAGCAATGGAGCGAAAACTAATTTTGTGGTATCCATCCAAGAAGATGGAAATCATGAAGAGATATAAAGAGACCTAAATCATAAAAAATAAATGGGATAAAACAAATCCAAAGTAAAAAAAGCGAAACAGCCCCTCATAAAAACAAGTTCACCTAACAAAATAAAAAAGAGAGCAAAACAGGCTCTCATAGAGATAGAGTAGGCAATCATTCGGCGAGAATGATTGTCTGCTTTTTTTATAGCAAATATTTCAAAGAGATGAAGTTTGGTTTCCTTTATCATTTATACACAAGTCGGGCGAAGCCCATACGTCTTATTCTTCGGCATATAATTCGTCGTAATGCCAGCGAAGAGGGTTTTCGTGGATGTATTCGACGATTTTTTCATAGTCATGGCGGTCTCGAATAATATGATCGTGAAATCCTCGTTGCCAAATGTTTTCACCATATGCCTTGTTGCAAAATCTTTTGAATGTCGATACAAATTGCGATACCGCCGAATGTTGTCTCGTAGGGGGCGACGTCCTCGACGCCCCGTTTGTCAATATACTCGATGCTCCGTCCTCGCATACAAACAATAATATATGAATATGATTTGGCATAATTACATATCGATCCACCATTAGATGATGATAAAAATCATTTAATTGGTTTATATATTTATCCGCAATTTTTCCGCATGGTAATAAATCTACGTTATTCGGGGCGTCGAGGACGTCGCC
>JAGBWH010000151.1 GCA_017629925.1 Clostridia bacterium | reverse complement strand
GTGGACATTCTCACTTATTTTACCCTTCATCTTTCGGGCTATCCTGCCCATCGTGTGATTGGCTCCGGGACGGTGCTGGATACCGCACGACTCAAACAACTGATGGGTGAATACCTCGGTGTCGATAGCCGCAATGTGCATGCATTTATCGTTGGTGAGCATGGGGATAGCGAACTCGCGGTGTGGTCGGGTGCCAATATTTCGGGCATTAATCTCACAGACTATTTTGAAGTCTGCGACACTTGCCACGACCGCAAATGTCTGGACGAAATGTTCACGCAGGTGCGAGATGCGGCATACAAAATCATTGATGGCAAAGGCGCAACCTATTATGCCATTGCCCAAGCCGTTTTGCGCATCACGCAAAGCATCGTCCGAGATGAAAACTCCGTTCTCACCGTCTCAACCATGCTCTCAGGTCACTATGGCATTGACGGTGTCTGCCTTGGTGTGCCTGCGGTCGTAGGCAAAGACGGGGTAAGACAGGTGCTGGATATTTCGCTTTCAAATGAGGAATTACAGGCGCTGCGCAACTCTGCGCAAACCCTGCGCCACGAGATAGATATGGCGCTCTCCACCCAAGCGTGAATGTAAATAATTATTTGCAAAACAGCGCACAAACAAAACCAAATCTCACAAAAACAGCCGAAACCCCCGCAAATTTCTCATTTTGCGGGGGCGTTTTTGTTTTCACCACAACAACAAAAAAGCAGAGAATGCCACCCGAAAAGATGGAAATTTCTCCTTTTTAAATGTTGACTATAAATTCTATATAGTGTATAATATTTATATTAACCAAAATAAGCCAACGGAAAGGCAGGTATCGGTATGTCAGAGGAACAAGCCAAACAGCGTATTGCATATTTGCAACAAGAACTGTCCTATCATGCCAAATTGTATTATGAGCAAGACGCTCCTGTCATCAGCGACTATGAGTATGATGCGATGTTTCGTGAACTCGAAACATTGGAGGCGCTTTATCCCCAATATAAAACATCCACCTCCCCCACCAACCGCGTCGGGGGTGCTGTGCTGGATAAATTTGAGAAGTTTTCTCATAGAGTGCCGATGGGCTCACTTGAGGATGTGTTTTCATACGATGAATTGTCTCATTTTATCGGGGGGGTAGAAAAAATAATCCCATCTCCTGCATGGTCGGTGGAGCCGAAAATTGATGGGCTTTCTGTATCTCTCACCTATGAAAACGGCGTGTTTGTCAAAGGCGCTACGAGAGGTGATGGATTGATCGGGGAGGACGTGACCACCAATCTCCGCACCATTCGCTCTATTCCCCTGTCTTTGCCCGAGCCCATTCCTTATCTGTGTGTCAGAGGGGAAGTGTATATGCCCCGTCAGGTGTTTGAAGAACTCAACGCCGCAAGAGAGGCACAAGGGGAGACATTGTTTGCCAATCCGCGCAATGCGGCGGCAGGTTCTTTGCGCCAACTCAATTCTCGCATTACTGCCTCTCGCCGACTCGATATCATGATTTTTAACCTCCAAGAGGGAAGCCTTTATCTTGACGGACGAACACTCGATAGCCACACGGAAACCTTAGAGCGATTACATGAACTTGGCTTTCATGTGCTCCCTTACGGGCAAAAATTGGTGGGAAAAGAGCAGGTATCTGCTCATGTGAAAATGCTTGGAGAGATGAGAAGTGACCTCCCCTTTGACATGGATGGCGCCGTCATTAAGCTCGATAGTATTGCCGCAAGAAAACGGGTGGGAGAAGGTACAGGCAGACCCAAATGGGCGGTTGCATACAAATACCCCCCCGAACAACAGCAAACAAAGGTAGTAGGCATTTCTATTGCCGTAGGCAGAACAGGGGTGCTCACCCCCACGGCTGACCTATTGCCTGTGAAACTCGCAGGAAGCACCGTCTCTCGCGCAACGCTTCACAATGCCACCTACATTCGCGAAAAAGATATCCGTATAGGCGATACCGTCATCGTGCAAAAAGCGGGGGATATTATCCCTGAAATCGTGGCATCAAAACCCGAATTCCGCACAGGAACAGAACAAATCTTCATGATGCCCACCACTTGCCCGTCTTGCGGATCTGCCGTGGTGTTTGATATGGATGGCGAAGGTGCGGCTGCACGCTGTACCTTTGCAGGTTGCCCCGCCCAAAATGCCCGTGGCATTATCCATTTTGCTTCAAAAGGGGCAATGGATATTGACGGACTTGGCCCGCAAGTGATCGCACTCCTGCTCCAACATGGAAAAATCAAGGATGTGGCAGACCTTTACACGCTCACCGTACAGGACATTGCAGGTCTTGATCGTATGGGGCAAAAATCAGCCAAGAATTTAGTGGACGCTATCTCCGCCACAAAAGAGCGCGGTTTGGCGCGCGTGCTATATGCTTTGGGCATTCGTCAAGTGGGTGAAGTGGCTGCTGCCACCATTGCCGATGCATTTGGCTCAATGGATGCCCTGCTCCTCGCGGATTTTGACCAATTTGCGAATTTGCCCGACGTGGGCGACATCACCGCCACCAATTTGGTGGAATTCTTCTCGGATGAAAGCAAACTTGACCTTATTGCTCGTCTCCGTGCCGTGGGTGTGAGTATGGAAGTCGCAGCCCCCAAAGAAACCCTCCCTCCCACACTTTCGGGATTGACTTTCGTGCTCACGGGTACATTGCCGACCATGAGCCGCGACGAAGCCTCAGCGAAAATCAAAGCCGCAGGGGGGAAAGTGACCTCCTCCGTTTCAAAGAAAACCGACTATGTAGTTGCAGGAGCAGAAGCGGGTAGTAAACTCACAAAAGCGAGTGTGCTTGGCATCCCCGTTTTGGACGAAGATGGGCTGATGCGTCTCATTGAAAGTGAACTTCCTGAGGAGACAGAGTCATAAAATACTTTTCCTTTTCATATCCTAATGGGAAAATATCTCAAACAAGTGAGGACAAATCAATGAAACTTACTTCAGTCAATGAAGCCTACGAGCGCATGGTGGCTCGCAATCCCCATGAAACCGAATTTCACCAAGCCGTAAAAGAGGTGCTTGAGTCAATTGAGCCTGTCATCGAAGCCCACCCCGAATATATT
>JAGBWH010000150.1 GCA_017629925.1 Clostridia bacterium | reverse complement strand
CGCAAACTTCACTCACAAAGTGAACTTCACTATCGCAGATAACTTCACTTGCCTGTAGTGGCAAACTTAGTTAGCGCATTCGCCGCTGGAGAACACGCTATTCTCTTGTTTTTTTAGAAAAAATATGATACACTATAGGTAGTCATACCCATTGCCATGCCAAGTAGTCATAAATCTGTCTCTTTTTGCATATAATTTTTATCACAAAGATGGATATGTATATGAAAAAAGGGGGTATAGATATGAGGCGAAAAGGGTTGGTGGCAGGGGTGCTTGCGCTGGTGTTGCTGGTCTGCACCGGATGTGGTACGCGAGCGTCTCGCGCACATGAACTCAAAAAAATGCTCAGCGGAGACATAACGCTGAACATGACCTATCAAACGGACGGGGGCAGCTATGCGGTACGGCTCTCGCTTGCGCCTGAAAATGGTGCTGTTCGCCAAGGTGAAGCGCGGTTTTTGTCACCGCCTTCAATGGAAGGCTTGACCGTTGTAAAGTCCAGCGATGGCATTGCCTTGCGCCTCGGTGAACTGACGCTCAATGCACCCTCGGGTGAGATGTATGCATTTTTGTTTTTGCCTTTTGACATAAGGGACATGGACTACCAAAACACCCTCTATCAAGAGGACGCGGAACTCGTCAGTTTTGAAAATGACACAAAACGGGTGCTTTACACCCAAAAAAAGGGACAGCCACCCTCTCATATTGAACTTTCCACTTTGGGCAAAGTGTATCACTTTGTGTTGGATTGGCAGGTGGAGTCATGAATACGCGAGGGGTTGCCACGATATCAAAATCTGCCCTGCGACACAATTTTCGCCTGCTTAGTGCACACGCAAGCCACGAAGGTAAAAAAGGCGAGCTTTGGTGTGTGGTCAAGTCCGATGGATATGGTCATGGGCTGGTGCCTGTGGCGAAAGCCTTGCACGAGGCAGGGGCACGGCAATTTGCGGTGGCGGATATTGACGAAGCGGAAACGCTCAAAGACAGTTTGCCACACGCTCGTGTGCTGATTTTCGGCATGACGTCTCCCGCACAAGCCAAACGACTACAAAAAAACGGCATCTTGCAATCGGTGCATAGCCTGGCGTATGCCAAGGCGTTGTCGCAGGCGACAAGTGAAGACATCAACATACATATCAAAATAGATTGCGGTATGGGTAGAATGGGGCTCTCCCCTCTTTTGGCAGAGGAAGAGGTGGCGTATATTGCAGGATTGCCTCATCTCAAAATTCAAGGCATATACAGCCATTTGCCCGATGCGGATCTACCAAAATCGCCCAGAACGCTTCCTCAAATCCAGCAGTTTCACGACATTGTTCGTCATATATACGGGCTGGGCATCTCTGCCCCTACCCATCTTTGCGCCACAGCAGGGATACTGCGATTTGGTACGGCAGGGTGCGATGGTGGGCGAGTGGGGATTGGGCTATATGGCATCTCTCCCTCAAATGAGGTGATTTGCACAGCACTACGGCCCGCACTTTCTTTGACCGCACCCATTTGGCAAATCAAAACGATTGCCCCGGGCGAAGCGGTAGGCTATGGTGGCACATGGCGTGCGCCTTGCCTGACTCGTGTAGCGGTGGTGCCGTTTGGTTACCGAGACGGACTACCACGGCTGTGTCAGGGGGCGAAGGTAAAAGTGTTTGGGCATAGTCGTCCCATTGTGGGGCGAGTGTCGATGGATTTGTGCGTGGTGGATATTGGCACCATACCCGCAAAAGAAGGAGACTCTGTGACCATCTACGACAGAAAAGGTTTGCAATTGGCTACCCTGGCAGAGCGTGGGCAGACCATACCCTATGAATTACTGTCACGGCTTTCAAGCCGTGTGAAACGGCAATATCTCGAATAAAAGAAAAGACGGCAAAAGAAATGGAGCAACGTCATGGAACCCTATGGCATTATTGTTTTAGATAAACCAAAAGGCATGACCTCACACACAGCGGTGGCAAAGGTTAAACGCCTGCTCGGTGCGTCCAAAGCAGGACACACAGGCACGCTTGACCCAATGGCAACGGGGGTACTCCCTGTGCTTGTGGGCAGGGCGGTGAAGGTAGCCTCTTATGTGGTGGAAGGGGAAAAACACTATGTGGCAGAGATGACACTCGGCATGACCACAGACACCCAAGACAGTACAGGCAAAATACTCACCACCTCAAATGATATCCCAAGCGAGGAGAAAGTGAGAGAGGTGGCACAAACCTTTTTGGGGGAGATCCTTCAAGTGCCACCGATGTTTTCCGCTATTCAAGTGGGCGGTGTGCGCCTCATGGATATGGCGCGCAAGGGAAAAGAGATAGAGCGAGAGGCTCGCCCTGTTACCGTTTATGCCCTTGACGTCACAAAAAAGAGCGAGACTGTTTATTTGATTGACGTGCGCTGTTCAAAGGGAACGTATATCCGCACCATTTGCGCAGATATTGGCGATGCGCTGGGGTGCGGGGCTGTGATGAGTGGACTTTGTCGTGTAGAAACAGGGGGGTTTTTGCTTAGTCAAGCGATTTCCCTTGAAAAATTAGAGCAAACTCCACCCGAAATGAGGCAAACATTTTTGCATTTGCCCGAAGAGACAACCTTCAAAAACTTTCCGGAATACCATGCACCCGCCTTTTTTGATCACCTGCTCTATCATGGGCTGGCGGTATCGCTGAAAAAACTACCCGGCGCACCACAGCAGGTGGGCACAAAGGTACGCCTTTATGATCAATTAGGCTTTTTTGGCATTGGAACGGTCAAAGGGGAAGCAGAACTTTTAGCAGAGTGGGAGCAAAGCGAGCAAAACACGCCCAAGCCTGACGGTGATGCGCTGCAGTGCGAGAAAGTGATCAGGCTCAAGCCCCCTCTCCGCTAAATGGCGCAAAACAAAAGAAAGGACACGAAAAATGGCAGATTTTACACCCGCACAACAAAGTGCCATTGACGAGCGGCAAAAGACACTTTTGGTATCTGCCGCCGCAGGTGCAGGCAAAACAACGACGCTCACGCGCCGTGTGATTGTGTCTCTTTTAGATGAGAAAAACCCCGCAGATATTTCTCGTATGCTCATTATCACCTTTACCAAAGCATCTGCCGCCGATTTGCGCGAAAAAGTCTTGGAGGCACTTGAAGAAGCGGCAGAGGAGCATCCTGAGGACAAGCGTTTGGCGGAGCAGATTACCGCCCTGCCATCGGCGCAAATCAGTACGGTTGACAGCTTCTTTTATCGCATTTTGCGCGAACACGCAGCAGAGGCAGGCGTATCCCCCGATGTGCGCATTTGTGACGAAGCAGAAAAAGCCCTACTCATGAGAGAGACCATGGAGCGACTGCTTCAAAAATTATATGAAAATGAAATGCCTGAGGTGGCGGACAGCGCCACCTTCTGCAAATTGGCTGAGATGCTCTCGGAAGTCAAAGAAGAGCGGACGGTGCTTGTGGATGTGTTTTTGCATTTATACGAGATTTGCGAAAACTATCCCGAAGGCCCTCTTTATCCGCTTCGATTGGCAGAGTCCCAGATAGAAATGAAGGATTTACCCCCCGAGCAAACCCCATGGGGACAGTATATTTTAGGTCAAGTGGCGGGTTTTGCCAAAACGGCGCAGGAGTATATTACCGCCGCTTTTGAACGCGCCGCAGAGGAAGAGGAAAAAAATGTACCCGGATGCCAAAAAGCCTATGAGAGCGACATGGCGTATTTTGAAGGGTTGCTTTTAGCCACGCAAAAAGGCTATGCGGCAACCAAAGAGTGGCTGACGGGGGCAACGGTGGCAAGACTTGCTGTCAAAGTCAATACATTGCCCGACTTTTTGGCGTACAAAGACACAAGAGAAGCCTACAAAGCGGTGATAAAAACCTATAAAGAAAAGTTTTTCAGCTTCACCTTAGAGGAATGGAGCGAGGCGCTGGCGGAAATGGGCCACTACTCACAAATTGCCTGCAAGATTGTGGAGGCGTTTGCCCAAGCCTATGACAAAGAAAAACAATACCGCCATATTTGCGACTTTGGAGACTTAGAGCATAAATTGGTTCGCTTGCTTTACACCGACGGCAAACCCAATGCCATCGCCGCCTCTATTGCCTCTGAATTTGACTACATCTATGTAGATGAATACCAAGATATCAACCGCCTGCAACACACCATCATTGAGGCGATTTCTCGTCCCAATAATCGTTTTATGGTGGGGGATATCAAGCAAAGTATTTACTCATTTCGCCGTGCCGAGCCTTCGCTTTTTGCGCAGATGCGAAAAACCTTCCCACCCCTTGCAGAGGCAGGGGATAGCCCTTGCGCTTCTATTCACCTGTCGGAAAATTTCCGTTCTGTGGAGACGGTCATTTCTGGCATCAATTTAGTCTTTGACTTTTTGTTTGGGCATGGCGGGGAAAGTATCGGGTATGTGCATGAAGACCGCCTGAAATGGGGGTGCGGCAAGCCCGGCGAAGAAAAACCCAAGGTGGTGCTCTGCCAGCGAGTGGACAATTCCGCCGAGGATAACACAACAACCGAAACAGACGAAGAAGAGACAGAGGACCAACTCGAGTCTAACGCCCCCACGGAAGAGGCGGTGTATGTGGCAAAAGAAATTCGCCGTCTGCTCTCTCTCAAGGAAGACGGCAAGCCCAAATATCGTCCCGGGGACATCACGATTTTGCTTCGTTCGGTCAAAAACAAAGGGGGAGACTTCGCTCGTGCATTGAGAGACGAGGGGCTTGAGGTCGAACTGGGAGACACCAGAGACTTTTTCCTTGTGCCGGAGGTGCTCCTTTGCCTATGCTTGCTTGGCAGCGT
>JAGBWH010000149.1 GCA_017629925.1 Clostridia bacterium | reverse complement strand
GGGAAGGGTTGACGGTTGACCATAGAGGAGGGAAGCCCTAAGGCTGTGCCTACAACACGCACTTCGTCTTTGTACAGCAGTTTCAGAGGCTCAACCAAGGAAAATTGCAAATCTTCGGGCAAACCCCCTACATTATGGTGGGATTTGACCGCCTTTTTGCCTGCGGCTTGGTTAATGCTTTCCAAAATATCAGGGTAGATAGTGCCTTGTGCCAAAAAGGAAATGCCTTCCAGCTTTCTGGCTTCTTCGGCAAATACCTCAATAAATTCTTTGCCAATGATTTTTCTCTTTTGTTCAGGGTCCGCTACGTCTTTGAGCAATCCAAGGAAACGGTCGCTTGCATCTACATACACCAAATTGGCATTCATTTGGTTTTGGAACACCTCAATGACCTCTGCGGATTCGTTTTTGCGCATGAGTCCATGGTTGACATGAACACACACGAGCCGACGGCCAATCGCGCGAATGAGCAGAGCCGCCACCACAGAGGAGTCAACACCGCCTGATAGTGCCAAAAGCACCTTTTGGTCGCCCACTTGCTCTTTTATGGCTTTCACCTGCTCAGTAATAAATACTTCGGCTTGCGCCGTGGTGGTGATACGAGTCATGGTTTCGGGACGAATGGATAGTTGCATGATTTTTTCTCCTGTTTTCTTTTATCGGTCTTCTCTGAAATACGATTGTCCAAGGCTTGCGGGAGGTTGATGCTCTTTCTTTTTGCGAAGGCTGGTGATGATGAGCACCACAACGGTCATCACAAAGGGGAGCATTTCCATCAAAGGCTTGGTAGACAGATCAACATTGACATAGTTGGAGAGAATGTAAAGTGCGCCGAAAATGTAAGAGCCGGGGATGGCCATATAAGGCTTCCAGATCACAAAGATAACCAGCGCCAGAGCCAGCCAACCACGGTCACCAAAACCATTGTTGGACCAAATGCCTTTAGAGTAGTCGATAACGAAGAACAAACCGCCCAGACCTGCAATCATACCGCCAATGCAAGTGGCAAGGTATTTATGGAGAGTAACATTGATGCCTGCGGCATCGGCTGTGGCAGGGTTTTCGCCCACGGCACGAAGATGCAGCCCCATCTTTGTTCTGCGAAAAACAAATCCGCAAACAATGGCAATGATGACAGCCAAATATACCATAAAGCCGTGTGACAAGAAAATTTTAGCAAACCAACCAGGATTTTCAATGGGAAACACAGGTTTGGTAAAGGCTTTTGATACCTTTGTCAGAGCTACGAAGGGCACAGAAGCATTGGTGATTTTAATAAGAGATCCGCCAAAGAAATTACCAAGACCCACACCAAAAGTAGTCAGTGCCAAACCGGTTACATTTTGGTTAGCTCTGAGCGTAATGGTCAAAAAGGCGTAAATCAAAGAGGCGAGCAGTGAGCCAATCAAACAGCAACCCATGGTAATGAGTATAGCCAAGAAGGAGTTGACGGGCGTTTGTGGAGATAGGGTGAGCTGATAAAAAAATCCGCCGATTACACCGGAAATACCGCCGATATACATGATACCGGGAATACCTAAATTCAGGTTGCCTGATTTTTCTGTGATGATTTCGCCCGTTGCACCAAGGAGAAGAGGTGTGCCTTGGGTGATGGCGCTTGCTAAAAATACAATCAGTTTTGTCATGTATTAGTCCTCCTGTTGGCTTTCTTTACCCTTTGAAAAGGGAGCGGTGATTTTTTTCTTGACGGAAGAGAAAAACAGAGACACTTTATGATTAGGATTGAAATTGATACGGTAGGAAATAAAGAATTCGCAACCGATAATGAAAAACAAAAGAATACCGGTGATGATATCTGAGAAGGCGCTGTTGAGACCAAAGTTCGTAGAAACGGCACCGGCACCTCTTTGCAGGAACACAATAAAGAACGATACACCCACCATGGTAATTGGGTTAAATTTGGACAACCAAGATACCATAATGGCGGTAAAGCCTCTACCTGCTGCCAAGTTGGGATCAATAGAGTGAGATGTGCCTGCCACCAAAATCAGACCGCACAATCCGCATAATGCACCTGAGATAGCCATGGTACGGATAATCACACGTTTGACATTGATACCG
>JAGBWH010000148.1 GCA_017629925.1 Clostridia bacterium | reverse complement strand
GCCGTGGTTCCAATCGCGGGATTGATATACGAGCGGAGTCGTCGTTGCTCTTCTACCACCGAAGATGATTGCAGACAAAGGTACGCCTGCTTTCGAATTGAATTCGGGGGAGATGCAAGGGCAGTTTTCCGCAGGTGCGGTGAAACGGGAGTTGGGGTGCGCTGCGTTGCGTCCGCAATCAGGCGTCCAAGGCTTGCCCGTCCAGTCGATCAAGTTTGCAGGAGCTTCCTTGGTCAATTTTTCCCCCCAAACGGTGTTGTCCGCAGGGTTGATTGCAACGTTCGTGAAGATCGTGCCTTTCTTCGTTGCCGCAAGCGCGTTGGGGTTGGATTTTTCGTTCGTGCCGGGAGCTACGCCGAAGAAACCGTTTTCGGGGTTGATGGCATAGAGTCTGCCATCTTCGCCAGGACGGAGCCAGCTAATATCGTCGCCCACACACCATACTTTGTAGCCTTTTTTAGCGTAGAATTCAGGGGGAATGAGCATAGCCAAGTTGGTTTTGCCACAAGCGGAGGGGAAAGCGGCGCAAATGTATTTCACATCGCCCGAGGGGAATTGAATGCCCAAAATGAGCATGTGTTCAGCCATCCAGCCTTCTTTGCAACCTTGGTAAGAAGCAATACGGAGAGCAAAGCATTTTTTGCCGAGCAGAACGTTTCCGCCGTAACCGGAGTTTACACTCCAGATGGTGTTGTCTTGAGGGAAGTGGCAGATGTAGCGGTTTTCTTCATCCAGGTCTGCTTTTGCATGAAGACCTTTCACGAATTCTTCCCCATCGCCCAGCGCTTCCATCACAACAGCGCCTACTCTGGTCATGATTTCCATGCTGAGTACAACATAGATAGAGTCGGTAATTTCTACACCGATTTTAGAAAAGGGGCTACCGGGAGTACCCATGCTGTAAGGAATTACATACATGGTGCGGCCTTTCATTGCGCCAGCGTAAATCTTAGAGAGTTTTGCATAGCATTCTTGGGGATCCATCCAGTTATTGATGTTGCCTGCTTCTTCTTTGGTAGGTGTGCAGATAAAAGTTCTGCCTTCTACACGAGCCACGTCGTTGACAGCACTTCTGTGCAAGTAACAACCAGGCAGCAAGTCGGGATTCAGGGTAATCAGTTCACCGCTTGCACAGGCTTCTGCGCGAAGGGCGTCTGCTTGCTCCTGAGAGCCGTCAATCCAAACGATTTCATCAGGTTGAGTGAGGGCAGCCATTTCTTCTACCCAAGCATTCACAAATTTGTTTTGCTTCATGTTTGTCTCCTTATATATGTTCATTTTTTTATTCTGTTTTTTGCAAATTCCGCATTTTTCCACATATACATTATACTTGAAAAAAATACGAATTGCAATATAAAAAAGAACTTTTTTTATTTTTTTAACGAATTTTATATAACATTTACATCGTATTCATATTTTGCTCTGCGCTGGCGTGTCATTTGCACGCCAATTTCTGCAAGTTTATTCTTTTGTATGCTTTTTAGTTGTTGATACCCTTTACTTAGGCTGTATTTTGATGCTGAGAGACAGTTTTTTTACCTATATTATTTATCTGCCGCAATTTTTTCAAAAAAATGGAACTTTTTTTCTAAAAAGTATTGCTTTTTCCCAAAGCATGGTTTATAATGTAATTAAAGTGGGGGAAAGTGTATCGATTTTACACTAAAATACACCATTATCCCACAAAAAACATGGAAAGGAGTATTGTTCATGCCATTTGTCGGTGAATTTTCACACACATTAGACACAAAAAACCGTATTTTCATCCCGGCGAAGCTAAGAGAAGAACTGGGCGACCATTTCTATATCACTCGTAAAATGAACAAAACTTGCCTTGCCGTGTATTCTGTTGCAGAAATGGATCATATCTGCGACCAAATCAACCAATTCCCCGACTCCGAGGTCAGCGAAATTAAAGAATTCTTATTTTCTAAAACAATATACGCCACACCCGATAGCAACGGTAGAATTGTGCTCCCGCAAAACATCCTTGATTATGCAAAAATTGAGCGCAATGCAGTCATTATTGGTGCAGGAAACCATTTGCAAATTTGGGCTGAGCATCTTTGGGCTGAGCAAGAAGCGCAAAGAGATATGGCAGCTATTCGTACAAAACTCGCTTCTCTGGGTCTCTAATTCTCTTAACTGAGCAAGTTAAAGGAGTCAATGATGGCTGTATCAAATTTTCATCATATTTCCGTCTTGCTGTTTGAATGCATTGATGCCCTTCACATTCGAGATGGATATACATATGTAGACTGTACCACAGGCTCAGGGAGCCACTCTTTCCAAATCGCCAAAAGAATGGGGCCAAACAGCCGCTTGATTTGCATTGACAGAGATATCAATGCCATTGAAGCTGCTAAAAGAAGATTGGTCGCATTTGAAAGCCAAGTCACCTTTGTTCATGCAAATTTTGGTCAATTGGCAGATATATTAGATGAATTAAATATTGACAATCTTGGCGGTGTGCTTATGGATTTGGGATGCTCTTCCCCACAGCTCGACACCCCCGAACGCGGATTTTCCTATCAGCACGATGCGCCCCTTGATATGCGCATGGATGCAGACCAAGATTTCACAGCATACGACGTGGTCAATACATACAGCGAAAGCGAACTCAAACGAGTGATTTTCACCTATGGTGAGGAGAAATTCGCTGCAAAGATTGCCTCAGCCATTGTCAAAGCAAGAGCAGTTGAGCCAATCAACAGCACAGTTAAACTCGCAGAAATCATCAAATATAGTATTCCCGCTGCGGCAAGAGCAGAGGGACACCACCCTGCCAAAAGAACCTTCCAAGCTATCCGCATTGAAGTCAATCATGAATTGGACTCCATTGAGCCTGCCATCAATGCGGCAGTCGACAGATTGGTAAAAGGCGGTAGAATTGCTGCGATTTCATTCCATTCCCTTGAAGACAGAATTGTAAAAAATACGTATAATACACACGCCAGCGGATGCACCTGCCCAAGAGATTTTCCCGTGTGTGTGTGTGGTAAAACACCTCGTTTAACCTTAATCAACAAACAACCGATACTTCCCTCCCCCGAAGAGTTAGAAAACAATCCAAGATCAAGAAGCGCAAAACTCCGTGTGGGTGAAAAAAAGTAAATGTATAGGAGGACACCATGGCAAGCAGAGTGAATACAATGACAAGTAATAATCCTTTATATGATAAGATGTGTGATAAGTTCCAATTTCACGGCAATGTGACTGTGGCGGAAATGATGCTCAAAAAAGCCGCACATCACCAACCCATTCATCGCCAAAAACCCGCACGCGTCAATCATCATGCGAATGCTCCTCTGCAAATGGGCAGCGTCAGACGTTATGCACTTGTATGTTGTTCTGTGTTTCTATTGACCGTCGTGCTGGTGGTATGTGCCGTATTTAGTACAAGTAAAAATGATAGCATTACCAAAATCAACGGTATCTTTGCAGAAGAAGCCGAAACGGACATTCGTCCCGTCGATGATTACCCCTTGGATCTCATTCCTCTCTCCGATGATTATTATGCAGAAATCGTCTCCTTTGAAGACGAGGAAACTCACTAAACCGTCATACTACCACAATTTCAATAATATCATGTATAGCGATAGGATTTTTCCTATCGCTATCATTGTTTTTAGGGGGGTGCGAGAAATGTCGCATCAAATCAAAATCACAAGAAATGTTCTCAAATTAACTCGAAAACGAAGCACGATACTCCTCATTTGCTTCGCTGTATTTTTATGCTACTTGCTTTCGACTATTTTTCGTATGCAAGTTTCAGGTCATGAGGCCTATCGTCAAAAAGTGATTGACCAAATCACAACATCCTCCACCGTAAAAGCCAAGAGAGGCATCATCTATGATAATGGTATGCATATCCTTGCCACAACCAAAACCGTGTGGCGCGTTTTTTTGTCGCCTGTCGATATTGCCGAAGCGTCTGAGGATAAAGGAACCGATTATTCTTCGCTCATTGCACAGGGACTATCTTCTATCCTTTCCCTTCCCTACGATACGATCTATCAGAAAGCGAAACAAAGCAAAACCATTGATGTGACACTCAAAAAATCAGTTGAGGAAGATATCTACCGCAAGGTAACCGCCTTTGTTTTAGAACATCATCTGGAAAACATGGTGCGCACAGAAGCACACCATACCCGCTATTATCCCGAAGGGGATTTTGCATCCGCTGTCATTGGTTTTACCGGCGCAGACAATCAAGGACTATTTGGGCTTGAATATACCTACGATAAAGTTTTATCTGGCAAAGATGGGTACTATGTATATGCCAAAGATGCAAAAGGCAATGAGATGCCCGATGGTTATATCAGTTATATCGAAGCGCAAGACGGATATAGCATCGTGACCACCATAGACAGCTATATGCAAAAGCATCTGGAATATACACTAAAAGAAATCGAAGAAACCTTCGATGTGCAAAATCGAGTGGCAGGCATCGTGATGAATGTCAAAACCGGCGGAATTTTAGCCATGGCAAACACCCAATCATTTGATCTAAATGATCCATATACACTCTCTCCCCTCTATGAAAAGAAATTGCTCGAATGCGGATATCCGCAAGACTCCGCAGAATATAAAGCATATAAAAATGAAATGCTGTATACCATGTGGCAAAACAAAGCGGTCAGCGATGCCTATGAGCCCGGATCTACCTTCAAAATCATCACGGTTTCAGCAGGTATTGAAACAGGTGCGGTAACACTTCAAAATCACTATCATTGCACCGGCTCTTTCCCCATTGGGGGTTATAATATCTCCTGCCATAAAAGAGGAGGACACGGGCATCTGACGCTTTCCCAAGCCTTGCAACAATCCTGCAACCCTGCCATGATTCAAATTTCAGCCTCAACGGGTACAAAAGCGTTTTATCGCTTTGTGAGCGATTTTGGATATTTAGAAAAAACAGGCGTGGATCTGCCCGGTGAAGGAAAATCCATTTTTCACAAGGAAAATGCCATAGGCTCCACAGAACTAGCCACCGCCTCCTTTGGACAACGATTCAAAGTCACCCCCCTGCAACAAATCACAGCCATCGCCGCCGTTGCCAACGGTGGATATTTGCTCCGTCCTTATGTGGTAGAAAAAATCATTGGCGAAAATGGAGAAGTTATATTCACACATCAAACAGAGGTAAGGCGGCAAGTGATTTCGAATGCCACCTCAATGACCGTTTCACAGATGCTGGAAGAGGGTGTCTCAGGGGACGGAGGTGCCAAAAATGCAGCGGTATTAGGGTATAAAATTGCAGCCAAAACCGGCACAAGCGAAAAATTCGATGTGCTCGACGAAAACGGAAATTCCTATTTGCGCATAGGTTCTTGTGTGGCATTTGCGCCTTCTGACTCTGCGGAAATTGCCATTTTGATTATCGTAGACGAACCCACCACCGCCAAATACGGCAGTATGGTTGCCGCCCCCTACATTTCAGATTTAATGGAGGTCTATTTGCCTTATCTCAATATTGAAAATGCATTAGAGCAAGTGGGGCAAGACGTCATCGTAGAACAATTCTGTGGCATGAGCATAAAAGACGCCAAAAAAGCCATCCAAAATTCAGGTCTGAAAGTAGAAATCATTGGTGAGGGAGATACGGTTATCCGTCAGTCTCCGATTTGTGGCACGACCATCCAAAAGGATATCGGGAAAATTATACTCTATACAGCGCAAGCGGAAGAGGACACGGTCACCCTTCCCTCTCTTTTGGGCAAATCTCCCAGCGAAGTAAACCAACTACTGCTCAATTTGGGATTAAACATTTATGCGGAAGGTGTGCAGAACTGTCAGATTGGCATTGGTGCAGTTGCAACACAGCAGTCCATTCCCCCTCAAACGAAAGTAGGCAAGGGGACTGTCGTTCGTGTTACTTTTCTTTATACGGATAGCCAAGATTAAATATAAATATTGTGAGGTGTCTTTTGTGAAATTATCAGAACTCTTATTTGAGGGCGAATATGTATCGTCACATCAGCCAAGCGAGATAGACATTGGTACTATATGCCACAACACTCGGCAAGCACTATGCGGTAATTTGTTTGTGTGCATCAAAGGTATTCATTATGACGGGCATTGTTTTGGAGAGTATATCGGAGAGCAAGGAGCGAGCGCGATTATCGTAGAGGAAGGTTGCAGTTTTCACACCGCTCCCCATGTGCCTGTGTTTGCCGTAAAAGACAGCCGAGCCACTTTTGCTACCTTGTGGCATCGTTTTTGCGGCTCACCGGGAGATCAGTTAAAGATCATCGGCATAACAGGCACAAACGGCAAAACATCAACCGCATATATGATCCATAAAATGCTTTGTGAGGCGAAAGTCAACTCCGCATTTATTGGCACCATTGGATGCTACATGAAAGAGACGCCCCTTTCTATTCCCTTCACAGAGGAGCAAAACCAACGACTTGACACCATGACCACGCCCGACCCTGACTTACTCTATCCTTTAATGCAAAAAATGGTAGAAGAGGGTGCCACACATTTAGTCATGGAGGTATCTTCTCATGCATTGGCGCTCAAAAAATGTCATCCACTTACTTTTGAGGTCTCTCTCTTTACCAATTTGTCCTCAGAACACATGGATTTTCACTCTTCTATTGAAGAATATGCTCAAACTAAATCCATTTTGTTTAGAAAAAGCAACATAGGCATTTTCAATGCTGACGCCCAAACGGCGGATATCATCATGGCGCAAGCCTCTTGCCAAGTGCTAACTTGTTCGGCTGTGCATGGGGGCGATTTTTTCGCCTCTCGCATACAAAACAACGGCATGAATGGCATTAGCTATATACTCAACTCTAACTATGGACGACTTTCTATTTCCTTGCAAATACCAGGCACATTTTCTGTCTATAATTCTATGCTTGCCTCGGCTGCGGCATTAACCCTTGGCATCAAACCTTTTGTAGTGCGAAAAACTTTGAGTGATCTCAAAGGGGTGAGAGGCAGAATGGAAAAAGTGGATGTGGGGCAAGCCGATTTTGCTGTGCTCATTGATTATGCACACACAGAAGCGGCAATGCGTCATCTGCTAACAACCGTTCGCTCCTTTTCAACAGGAAAAGAAAGAATTGTAGCACTCTTTGGTTGTGGCGGTGACAGAGACGCCACCAAACGTGCGGCGATGGGCAGATGCGCTTATGAACTTGCGGACTTTTCAATCATTACCACAGACAACAGTCGTACAGAAAATCCTGCACACATTATCATGGACATTTTAAAAGGCTATCCGAGCGGTGACAATCGAATTGTTATACTAAACAGAAAAAAGGCCATAGAGTATGCGATTGCCACAGCGCAGCCACACGATATCATTCTGCTTATAGGCAAAGGGCACGAAACCTATGAATTGACAGATGGGGAGAAAAAGCCTTTTGACGAAAGAAAAATTGTAGCCCAAGCCATAAAATGTAAAGATTCAACACATACTAACATACATAGCGATGAAAATTGATTTAGGTTATCCGCTACCGCTCAAAGCTGTGGCAATCGCACTCGATATTCCACCGGATGATTTACCTGACATTACGTTCACCAATATCGCCACAGATGCAAGCGAAGTCAAAGAGAATGGTCTGTTTTTGGCGATTGTAGGAGAGCGTCATGATGGTCATGACTATATCCGCCAAGCCATTCAAAATGGGGCTAAGGCGGTTTTGGCAGAGAAAAACACGGCGTGTCATTGCCCCACTTTGCTCGTCCCTCGTACAACGACTGCTTTAGGGAAATTGGCTTTCGTGTATAGCAAAACGATCCCCCATCGTACCATAGCCATCACGGGTAGTGTGGGCAAAACCACCACTCGAAGCTTTATTGAAGGTGCCCTCTCCCCTTTTATGCGCGTCCATGCGACACTCGGCAACTATAACAGCCAAATCGGTTTGCCTATGACCATGCTGGCAATGCCACCCAAAACAGATGTGCTTGTGCTGGAGTTAGGCATGAATCACATGGGCGAAATGCGAGATTTATCTCATATTTGCGAGCCCGATATGGCGGTGATTACCAATGTTGGGCACGCTCACATCGGTCACTTAGGCACAAAAAGCCAAATTCTCAAAGAAAAGTGGGACATCACAGCGGCCATGAAGAGTGGCATAGTATTTCGGTATTTTGATATTCCTATTATAAATTATGACCTCCCTTGCACCTGCTACACTTGCGCCATAGACCATGTAGCCAATTATCGCGCATCCACAGTGAAGGGGCTATGCGTGCGCTTCTCGCTCGAAGGCAACACTCATTTTGACGTCAATTTGCCGAGCGTGACAAATCCCTATTTATCCGCCTCGCTATATACTGTTGCCGTTTGCCATCAAATGGGACTCTCAAACGAGGAAATCTGTCAAGTTTTACCGCAGAGCCGAATGCCTGGTGGCAGATTAGAGGAACATACAATCAAAGGGATCAAGGTCATAAACGATGCCTACAACGCCTCGCCTGAATCCATGCTGGAATCCTTTCGCTTTATGAGTGGACTTCCCTCTCAAAAACGTCGCATGGCGTGGCTTGGCGACATGAGAGAATTAGGCGAGGAAAGTGCCATGTGGCATGCTTATATTGGGCAAGCACTTCCCACTCACTTTGACCATGTTTGGCTTGAGGGAGAAATGGCAGAGGTCATAGCAGAAAGCGCCCTTTCACACGGCATGAAAGCCGAGCAAATCGATGTGATCGATAAGGGCGTGCGCGAGGAAACGATCCAAATCATCGCCTCACAACTCAAAGAAGGGGATGCGCTTCTCATCAAAGGCGCACATGCGCACAACTTAATGGATGTGGCGCAAAAACTAATCAATATACTGCAAAAGGAGAAAGCATGAATATCCATTCTTTACTTTGGCTTGTGCTACTATCCGTGTTTTTCATTTCTGTGATTGGGATTTCTTGGCTTTTGCCGTATCTCACGAAAAAGAAACTGGGGCAAAGCATTTTAGAGATTGGCCCAAAATGGCATAAAACAAAAGAAGGTACGCCCACCATGGGGGGACTGGCACCGGCGCTTGCCATCTGTGGGGTGGGGTTTCTTTTATTGCTCCTTCCCTACACTTTTACCCAAAAAGAAAAAGTGGGTGTGGCGTTGACGCTTTTATATGGTCTATCTTGCGCTTCTATTGGATTTATAGACGACCTTACAAAATTCCGCAAACATCAAAACGCAGGTCTGACTCCCAAACAAAAACTCGTGCTTCAATTCGCTTTTTGCGGCGCTTATTTGGCTTTACTGCATATCTTTGGTTTCATAGATACGAATGTCATGATTCCGTTTTTGCCTCGTGTTTGGCATTTGGGATGGTGCTTTTACCCTCTTGCATTGCTTTTTGCCGTTGGCAGTATGAATTTTGTCAATTTGACGGATGGCATAGACGGACTAGCCAGTTCTGTTTGTGTGATAGTAGCTGGATTTTTTGTGTTTTGCGCCACGAAACTGCAACAAATGGGGCTATTGAGCATAGCGGCTGCCATGCTCGCTGGTGCTTTTGCATTTTTGCTCTTTAATTATCACCCCGCGCGCATTTTCATGGGCGATACAGGCTCGCTGTTCTTTGGGGGGCTCTCGGTGGGATGCGCATTTCTTTGTGGGATGCCTTTGCTTCTTTTGACTGTCGGCATTGTATTTTATCTGGAAGGGCGTTCTGTGACTTTGCAAGTACTTTATTATAAAATCAGCGGGGGTAAGCGCCTCTTCAAAATGGCGCCCCTACACCATCATTTAGAAAAAAGCGGTTGGACGGAGGAAAAAATAGTGTTTGTCTTTACTCTGATCTCTCTTTTTGGCGCCGTGCTGGGTGCTTTTGCTCTGTGAGAGATAAAACAAGCAAAAAAGAAGGACTTTTCTCCCTCCCACGATGGAGAGGAGAGGAAATATGGTATCCCAAACACGCGCCACCTGCCGATGCGGTGATGCTGACCATTGTGACCATGCTGGCAATTTTTGGCTCCATTATGGTGTTTAGTGCCAGTTTCGCTTATGCAGAAGCGCGATATGAAAATGGATATTATTTTATAGAAAGACAAATCATTTGGTTGGTTTTAGGGTATTTAGTGCTCTTTTTATGTGGGAAGCTCACCCTAAAATTCTATTGGTCAATTGCCCCTCTCTCCTATGCCATTACGATTATTTTACTTGTGATTGTTTTGGTGATGGGGCAAATCGGCAACGGCGCACAGCGGTGGATTGCCATAGGTCCTATTACCATTCAACCCTCTGAAATTGCAAAAACCACGATGGTGCTCATGCTCTCTCGCTATTTTGAGACATACAAAGATAAAGTGCAAGACACTCAAAATCGCAAGAATACGTTGATTTGGGGGACTTTGCTACCATTTTGCATGATTGGTGGGATTTGTTTGCTCGTGATGCTGCAAAAGCATTTATCGGGCATCATTATTTTGGGGGCTATTGGTATTTTGGTCATTTATCTTTCGGGGGCAGGACTGCGGTATCTTGGATATTGCTGTGGAGCGGCAGGCGTGGGGGTGACGGCGTTGGCACTATTTACCGACTACACAAAGCGCCGCATCACCATTTGGCTAAATCCCGAAGAATATCCACTTGAGGGCGGATGGCAAACCCTGCAAGGCATGATGGCGATTGGACATGGTGGTTTTTTCGGACTTGGACTTGGGGAAAGCAAACTGAAATACAGCTATGTGTCTGAGCCGGCAAATGATATGATTTTCACCATTGTTTGTGAAGAACTCGGCTTTTTAGGTGCGCTTTTTGTGGTGATTTTGTTTTCCTTATTTATTTGGAGAGGATTTCATATTGCGCTAAAACATCCCAGCGGATTTGCGCGACTGGTTGTGCTCGGGATCACAGTAAAAGTTGCCATTCAAGTGCTACTGAATATTGCCGTTGTGACCAATACGATTCCCAATACGGGCATTTCCCTACCATTTTTTAGTTATGGTGGATCATCGCTCATTATGCTCATGGCAGAGATGGGGATCATCTGCTCCATTTCTCGTACATCCACCATAGAACAATAACAAAAAAAGGAGAAAAATCATGAGAGTTCTCTTTGACTGTGGGGGTACTGCAGGTCACAGTTACCCTGCGCTTGCCATGGCTGATATGCTCAAACGGCGTTTAAGGGATGTGGAAATTGCCTTTGTGGGGACGAAAAATGGGATGGAAAACCAAATCATTGGGCAATATGGTTATCCTCTCTACCAAATAGAAATGACGGGGCTCAAGCGAAAAATATCTAAAGACAATCTAAAAACCGCCTATCATCTTCTCCGCGCTTTTGGGAAAATGAAAACACTATTAAAAGAAATACAACCGCATATTGTGATTGGCACAGGCGGTTATGTGTGCTATCCCGTGGTGAGAATGGCGGCAAAAATGAAAATCCCTTCCGCTATTCATGAATCGAATGCCATGCCAGGCCTTGCCACGAAATGGCTGGCACCTCATGTAGATAGAGTGTGGCTTGGGGTGGGGCAAACAAAAACCTATCTATCAAAAAAAGCCCAAACAGTAGAGGTGGGCAATCCCCTGCGCTTGGGTTTTCATGCAACATCGAAACAAGCCAGTCGAAAAAAATACGGCATACTAAAAGATGAATTTTGGGTGGTTTCTTTTGGGGGGAGTTTGGGGGCAAAACTCTTAAACGAAACCATGTATGAGATCATGCGAAATGAAGAGGACAAAAGCATTCGCTATTTTCACATGAGCGGAAAGCATCAAACGGGTGATTTTGATGAAAAGCATTTACCCCAAAGACACCAATGGTTACGCTACACAGAAGATATGCCCACCCTGATGCAAGGGGCAGACCTTATCATTTCCAGAGCAGGAGCAATGACGCTTTCCGAAATTTCTGCCTTAAAAAAAGCATCCATTTTGATACCTTCTCCTCATGTAACCTCCAATCACCAATACTATAACGCGAAAATTTATGCTGACCAAAATGCCGCTATTTTGCTGTGCGAAGAAGAGCTTACCCCCGCCCATCTAAAAGAGATCATCCATCGCCTGAAAACCCATCCCGAAGAGAGAGAAACCCTTGAAAACACAATGAAAAAAATGGGAGAAAAAAACACCTTGCAAATGATATTTGATGACATTCTTTTACTGACAAAAATAGAGCGGTAAACGCGCAATCATGCATTGCATCATTATATAGCAAACCCAATTCTGCCCTATATTATATCTTGATAATTCATAAAATTGTTAATTAAATATAAATATATGTGATTACCTCTTGCAAGCATTTGCACATATGTTGTATGATAGATATAGATAATAATTATATATATCGCCTGAGTGCGATTAAGACATAAATAGGGGGATGTAGAAATGGAATTTACTTTCGACAGAATTCATTCAAATAACGTAGATATTCGCGTAATCGGTATCGGTGGTGGCGGTAATAATGCCGTGAACCGTATGATTACTTCCAATATTGGCGGCGTGGAATTTATCGCCGTAAACACTGACGCCCAAGCACTTGATGCTTCTATTGCGACCACCAAAATCGTGATTGGTGAAAGAGCCACAGGCGGTAAGGGCGCAGGTTCTAATCCCGAAGTAGGCAAACGCGCAGCCGAGGAAAGCCTTGAAACCATCCGTGAAGCACTCAGCGGTGCGGATATGGTATTTATCACCACCGGTATGGGCGGTGGCACAGGTACAGGTGCTGCTCCTGTGATTGCAAAAGAAGCCAAAGAAATGGGTATTTTGACTGTTGGTATTGTGACCAAACCCTTCAATTTCGAAGGCAAACGCAGAATGCTCCAAGCTGAAGAAGGTATCGCTGAACTGAGCCGTTGTGTAGACTCTCTGATTGTCATCCCCAACGAGAGACTCAAACAAGTCAGCGAAAAACGTATTACTCTTGTGAACGCTTTTGAAACCGCTGACGATGTGCTTCGCAGAGGTGTGCAAAGTGTTTCCGAACTCATCAATCTCCCCGGTTTTGTCAACCTCGACTTTGCTGACGTGACCACCATCATGAAGGATGCCGGTTATGCTCACATGGGCGTAGGTAGCGG
>JAGBWH010000147.1 GCA_017629925.1 Clostridia bacterium | reverse complement strand
CGAGCGAATGGGCGCAGTGCCGCATATTACATTGCAAAAGTAGACATTTTTCGTAGATTACACAATTTTTTCTGCGGGAATACCTATTTTTCGTGAAAATACTGGGGAAATCGTGTCATCATAGCCCCTATGCGAAATAGCAGTAGGCGAAGAAAATCCCCTCCGAAGTTTTCTGGACAGAAGACTTGGGAGGGGTATGGGGCTAGAGTGTTATTTTAATGCCGCACTATGCCTAATTGCTGCAAAGTCTCTGTGGCATTTTTTGTTGCCTGGTAGTGCTACTTGCTTGATCAGTTCTATGGCTTTGGGGCAGCCTCTCTGTACCCCTTTGCCCAGGGCACGACATACACCCAGTTCTAATGGTGCACCCCGACCCAATATGGATTTCAGTGCATCAAATATTTTCATCGGTAGAATAGGTCAGAGGGGTATACTAAGCCGTCATTCTGCGCCAAAATCCTTTAATATTTCTATCGCGCGGGGATGTCCTTGCTGCGCGGCCTTTTTCATCCACATCAAGCCGGTTTCTTCGTTTTTAGATAATCCCATTCCGTTGAGGTAGAGGGCGCCGAGATTGAACTGCGACTTAGCGTGTCCGCGCTTTGCCGCATAGACGTAGTAGTTGATCGCTTGTGTGTAATTTTGGTGAACGCCAAAGCCCTTTTCATAGCAATAGCCGAGGTTGTAATAGGAGACTAAATATTCCCCGTTCGCTGCTTCGTTCCACCAATATACGGCCTTCTTGTGATCCTGTGCTATGCCGGCGCCTTGGAAATAGCATACGCCCAAATTGTGCTGTGCTTCGGGCAATCCCTGTTTTGCCGCGAGGGTATACCAATAGACTGCCTTCGCAGGATCTTGGGCTACGCCTTCGCCCGAACTATAGCAAAGCCCCATCGCCAGTTGTGCTTCGTCTTCGCCCTGTACTGCTGCCTTTTCAAAGCATTCCACCGCCTTCGCCAGGTTCTGTGTCGTGCCACTTCCGTGGTAGTAGCGGAGTGCGGTTTCCAATTGTGCTTTGCTGTGTTCCTGCTCTGCCGCTTTCGTGAGCCAATATAGCGCTTTGTGTGGGTTTTGTGCTACGCCCGTACCCTTGTCGTAGCACATCGCCAGTTCGTATTGTGACAATGCGTGTCCTGCGTCGGCAGCCCGGGTGTACCATTCTACCGCCTTGACCTCGTCTTTGGGCACGCCATTGCCGAAGTGATAGTTGCACGCCAGACTATATTGTGCAGCGGTATGTCCCAATCTTGCCGCCTTTTCAAAGTATGTCGAAGCGACATCGAATTGTGCATTTTCCATCGCCTCCACGGCTTTTTTGAAGTGGGTTTCAGCGTCGGCGCTGTGGGTTGGTTGCTGACGGACTGCTTGTTGGCTGTTCTTGCTCATTTGGCGCGAGGGTGCAGTCTGCTCTCCCCCACCAAATATAGATTTGAGGGCTTTCAGTAGTTTCATGTTTGATTTTGATTTGAGGGTTTAAAAAAGAGTGATAATGTTTTTGCAAATATATAAATTTGATTTGAAAGCAGGAAATATTGTCTGATTTTTATGCGCAAAATGGGTCGCGAAAAAAAACTTAGACCTTGTTGAAAAAAAGTCTAATGTTTTTTGAAAAAGGTCAAGGTTTTTTTAAAAAAGGTCTTGGTTTTTTTAAAAAAGGTCTTGGTTTTTTTCTTGAGTGAGAATTGGGCGATAAAATAGGCTGTGGTTAATCCCTCTGCGAGGGCTTTTCCTCCTTCGCACCTCGGCAAAATTAAGTGAACTTATTTTGCGCTCGGTTTGTCGTCGGTTCGGGATAAAAAGTGAAATTCTTCGATTTTCCCTT
>JAGBWH010000018.1 GCA_017629925.1 Clostridia bacterium | reverse complement strand
TTGCGGAAATGGTTCCCTTTTTCCAATTTGCGTAGATTCACGATGCCATTCTTGCAGGGCAGTGTATATGCAGGCGTGTCCCAGATAGCACCATCGCGAACAAGCCAGCCTTCACCGGATGCAGACGCTTCCAGCGCTTTTTTTCGGTATGCCCATCCGTTCAACGCCGTGGCGGCTCTGACAAGTTGGTCGCGTGTTGTCGTTAGTCTTGTCTGTTTGTCCCTCTCGCCACCTCGGACAGCATCGGCTATTTGCTCTTGTACTGCGTCTGCAAATTTTAAAAACTCATCGCGCACGGCATCAAATTGACGCATCGGCTCATCAAGCACGTCTTTCCGCCATACGCCGTCGCAGTATGTAAACCACTCCATTCTAGGGCCGGAGCGCACGCAAACAAAACGATTCCGCATCAATAGATTGAAAACATAGGCCGCGCCGTTTTCCTTCTCGCTAGCCGCCTGAATCATATCATCTAGAGACAAGCTACAGTTGCAGGTCGTTGCAGGCTTAGTGTGTTGTGCTTTATGCGCTTCAACGTTTTGCGCCATGGTCGCTTTGAGTTCGGGCGTAAGTGTAATTTTTTTCTGCCTACGATCTGCCATGCCTACGCCTCCACCTGCTCAGGCTTCCAAGCGCCGGTCATGAAGGCGAAAACTTCTGCCTTGTGCCAGAGGCAATTGCGCGTTGTCAGCTTCACCGGCTGGGGGAAGCGGCCCACCTTCACAGACCGGTAAAAGGTAGAAGTAGGGAAGGGGAGAACCTCGAGAACCTGCTTTGCGGTCATCATTTCGGGGTACTCGGCAAGAGTCTGCGCTACGATGTCAGCGCGAGAAATAGAGGGATTTTGCATATAGAATAGCCCTTCGTCATGACGTGGTGAATTGGTCGAACTTCCCGTTCCTGCCAAGCTCGAAAACCTGCCCAGAGATACATAGAGGCTGTTTTTCGCTTGCGGATGACGTCCATTTGAGCTACTCAAAAAAGGACGACGGGGGGAAACTCGATAAAGTCCCGCTGTCATGATTGGTTCGTAGACCGTGCGCACGAAGGAGAAAAGCCCCACCAAGGACTTGTCGCACTGGTCAAAAGTTGATGTGAGCTTGGCACAGTGTCCCCACACCGCACGCCATAGACTCAATTGTTTTAGGGGGTCGCCCCCGCGTCCGTTCCGAGAAGCCGTTACTGCGCCAACAGTAACGGCTTTCTCATTTGCGGCGTATATCTCTTACCATACATGAAAACCATTGAAAAGGCGGAATCCGCTATCTGACGCCTTTTGATTCTCAGCTTTTAGAACTCCTTCTGCCCAGCTAGAAAGGCCAGGAGGACGCGCTTGCTGATTCGCCATTGACGCCCCACCTTTGCGGCTGGGATAGTTCCGTCTTGCAGTGCGTTGAGCATAGAGTTTCGGCCTATACGCATGATTGCCCGCGCCTCGTCCATCGTGAGGATGTCATCCTTCAAGGCTTGCAGTTCGGCAGTCAGCACCACTTCCCCGCCGTCATCCATATCCGTGTCGTTGTCGGGTTCCATAATCTTTTTCATGTGTCCGTCCCTTGAAAAAAAAGGTTGCGCCATAGTCGGCGTTTGTATAGTGTAGAATAATGCAAAATCCGTCAATATAGTTTATCAAGGTTTACATAATTAGCGTTATGGGATAAAGATTTTCAAATCGTGTTATTTCAGACACTTACAAACAGGCAAAGCCTAAAAATAACCTTTTCCCCAAAAAAACACCCAAAAAATAAACCTGCGGTTGAAAGTGCCAACTTTTTTGGCAGTGATTCGCCCCGATTTTCCGCTTTTCCCCTTCGATCATCTCCGCTCCGCTTTCATCTCTGCTTGGCAGGATAAAAGGGCACTTTTTGACGGGATCGGGCAAAACGCCCCGTGAAAGCCCCACCTCTGCC
>JAGBWH010000146.1 GCA_017629925.1 Clostridia bacterium | reverse complement strand
TTGCAGGTTTCAGTTGTCACCAAGTATTCTCCGCAATCTGTATTGGAGGTTGTCACTTCGTAGTCATGATAGGTAGGCTCAAGTGCCACATCCACCTTGAGATGCTCGCATGCTGTGCAGATATAGACCGTGTAGTCATAAGCGCCACAGATAGAGTGGAATTCCCCTTCACCATATTGGTGACCATTTGTGCAAGGGGGAGTGCTCAAAGACTGAATTGGCTGATGCACCACACAAGGCATGAAGTTTGCCTCGTCTGCGGTGGGAACATTCACCGTATTACCAAATGCGAAGATGAGTGCAAAGCACAGCAATGCCAAAGAAGCGTATTTCATCTTGACATCTCCTTTATGTATTTTGATTTTGGGTATAAATTAGTTGAAAAGGCTACGATTTTGCATCAAAATCGTAGTCTTTTCTGGTGCCGATGACCGGGCTCGAACCGGTACGGGAGTATAAGTCCCATCGGATTTTAAGTCCGAGGCGTCTGCCTGTTCCGCCACATCGGCACATACACACCGTATTATATCACTCTTTATATATAATGTCAAGTGGTAGAATTGTGTTTTGCGAAAGATTTGAACACAGAGATACCCTCGCTCAACATATTACGGTGTATGATAGTTTTATATGAAGGTAAAATCAAAAAGATTACTCCACCTCGCCTTTCAGATATGGCCAATAGGTGCGAAGATAATCAATACCGCTACCGAGTGTGGTCACGAGCATTGCCGCCATCATCACACAAGAGAGAATATGGGTTTCACCAAAAGAGCCAAACAGGGGCTCAAGCAAAATAACGAGTACGCCTGCAATTTGTGTGCAGGTTTTGGCTTTTCCGAAAAAGGATGCTGCCACAACCACTTTTTTAGTGGCAACCACAAGTCTGAGCGAGGTCACGCCCAATTCTCTGAGCATCACCAGCACCGCCACCCACACGAAAGCGGAGGCAATGCCCTCGTATAGGGGTGAAACCAAAATTACAGCCAAAGCGGAAAACACCATGAATTTATCCGCGAGGGGATCGAGAAATTTTCCAAAATCCGTGACCAAATTGTATTTGCGCGCGATTTTGCCATCTAACATATCCGTAAAAGACGCGATACCAAACAACGCGGCCGTGACAATGCATTTCCAAACATCATCGGGGATATAAAGTGCTGCTGCCACAAAGAAAGGCACCAAAGCCATACGAACAATAGATAGAATGTTGGGCACATTCATGATGCTGTTTTTTTGCTGTTCCATTTTCTTCACCTTTTAAATTTCAATAAATTAGAGGGGGGTTTTAGGTTGATACAACCAATTTGATTACATATCAAGCGTTTCTACATACACGCCAACCAAGTCATAATCAAGAGACTCGGTGATTTTCACCTTGACGAATACGCCTTCCAGCTCCATTCTTTTAGGCACTCTAAAGAATACTTTTCCGTCCACATCAGGTGCATCATGTGCGCTTCTGCCCACATAAATACGATTTTCGCTATCAAATCCTTCGCAGAGCACGGTGAGCGTTTGCCCCACTTTGCTCTTTTGCAATTCTTCGCTGATGGCAAGCTGAGTGGTCATCAAAATGTCATAACGGTTTTGCTTGATTTGCTCATCCACCTGGTTTGGCATTTCAGCGGCGGGGGTGTCCTCTTCAGGAGAATACATAAATGCGCCAAAACGGTCAAACTTAACCTCACGGATAAAGTGGCACAGTTTTTCAAAGTCCTCATCTGTCTCTCCGGGGAAACCGACAATGGCTGTGGTCCGCAAGGTAACGTCAGGCACCTTTTCACGAAGACGTGCGATAGTATCTTTGATCATAGCGGAATCGCCATGGCGATTCATGGCAGATAAAATGGAATCGGAGATGTGCTGAATAGGCAAATCCATATAGGAGAGGAGTCGAGGATTGGTTGCCATCTCTTCTATGAGGTCGTCTGTGATTTTGTCGGGATAGCAGTATAGCAATCTAATCCAAGGGATACTTGTGGCTTTGGAAATGGCTTTCACCAAATCAGCCAATTTATAGGTGCCATACAAATCAAGCCCATAGCGTGATGTGTCTTGGGCGATAAGGTTGAGTTCTTTGACGCCAAGTCGTTCCAAATCCACCGCCTCAGCCACAATGTCTTCTATGGTGCGGGATCGCATTTTGCCACGAATCAAAGGAATGGCGCAGTAGGTGCAACGATTGTCGCATCCCTCGGCAATTTTGAGATACGCCATATATGGTGGGGTGGTGAGCACACGGTCTCCACCAAGGTCAGCTTTTTCTTTGTCTTCAAAAGAGGAAAATTTTTCCCCTCTTGCCGCCGCTTCCACGGCGGAGACGATATGCTCAAGACTACCAACGCCCACAATGGCATCCACCTCAGGCATTTCATCTAAAATTTGCTCGCGATAGCGTTCTGCGAGGCAACCTGTGACAACAATGCCCTTTAACCTTCCATGCTCTTTTAGCCATGCCACATCAAGAATGTGGTCAATAGACTCCCGCTTGGCACTTTCAATAAAACCGCAGGTGTTGATAATGATGACATCGGCATAGGTTTCGTCCATGACGATATCATAACCGGCGACCACCAGCTTATGAAGCATCACTTCCAAATCCACACCGTTTTTTGCACAACCAAGGGAGATACATCCAATATTCATATAATTATCCTTATTTCAAAATTCTCTTAATTTTCTGTCTCCACCGAACGCTATACATCCAAATCAAGCGATCCAGCAATATATCGTAGATGAAAAAGACTATGTTGGCAAGCGCAAACAACACCGCAAGAAAAACGATGGGCTTGACCTCTCCAACAAAAGGCAAGTTCAGCTCAAGCGGTACTGAAAACACATAAAAGGACAAGGCAATCACCAAACCAAATAGCAAATTAAATGCCAGCCATTTGCTAATTTTGGCAATCAGCGGAGGCAATTTTTGAAGGTAATACTTCAAAATCGGGTATAACCCCCCAAAAAAAGCATACTCCAAGGCACAAAACTTGCTTGGAAGCAACAAAAGAGCAAGCGCAGACGTCACCAGCCACACCAGCCACGGCCACCCTTTTCCCGCTTCAATTTGCAGCCACACTACCAAAATAGATGCCAAAAAAACAGTCGATAAATCCAGCACCTCAATCAGTGAGCCAATATACATTATGACAACGCCCAACGCCGCGCTAATCGCAGACAGCGTGAGCCAGCGCACATGATCATGTTTCATAGGATTCACTTAGCAACAAGAAATGCAATCTCCTCCCATACATTCACAACAACAATCAAGCGCAAGCAGACCACAGCAAGCGTTGCATAAGCCATCATCGCTCCCACCTCTTCTGGGTGCACCACCGTAGTAGGTATGGCCAAAACTGCCTGCACGGTCGTTAAACATTTGTTTCGCTCTTTGGTATTCCATGGTGCCCGGGTCCATATTGCACGCCATTTCCAGTTCACGCATGGCTTCGTTATAGTATCCTCTTTGCACCAAAATAATGCTTTTCAGGTAATGCCATTCTGCCACGCGGTCTTCTTCGGGAATTTGCATCAAGCGATTATCCGCTTGACCAAACCGCTTTTGCCCGAGCAATACGCGAATTTCATAGTAGGGAGAGTTGCTATCATATCCATGGTATGCCTCACCGTACCCCTCGCTTCTTGCACCACCATTGCGGCCACTTCTCTCGCGCTGGATGGCATCATAGGCTTCGTTGATTTCCTTCATTTTTTCCGTTGCCAAATCTGCCAAAGGGTTATCGGGGCTATAATTATCCGGATGATACTTTCTGGCTAATTGACGATACGCCGCCTTGATTTGATCATCGGTGGCATTGCGGTCAACGCCTAACACTTGATAAGGATCTTTCATGGAACCCATCCTTTCTTTGGTGGTCAGTTCTGCTGTGAAGCGCACACATCTTCCAGCAAAAATCGAATACGGCGAGGTAGTCCCTCGCATACCGTATTTTCTATAATATGAATGAGTGCATCATTATTTTCTCTTGGGAGTAAATTCATGGCATTTTCCACATGGCACAAATCCATGAGCAGGGCCCCATGAATATTCTCTTTTTGCTCTTTTGTAAGCCCATCTTTGCCATAAAGCACCACAAAGGGATTAAAATTGCCATCGCGCGCGTCCTTTTCGTAGTCCTCGGCGGCATCGGCGGCATAAATAAACCGACCAATTCCCTCTCCGAATACCCGTGTAACCAAAGCATCGTTGCCTTCAAGTCCAAAGGAAAATACCCGCCCAAGCAGCTCTCCAAACACCTGTGCACATTCGCTCACCGAGGCGGTGCCTGTTTTTTGTAGTTCGTCAAGGGCGCGGAGTCGGTCTTTGACGAATCG